>JAHHRQ010000040.1 GCA_020025715.1 Oscillospiraceae bacterium
CGGAGGAAAAGTCTATGTGGAAGTATACAGTAGAAGTAAGCGGAATGATGTGCGGAATGTGCGAGTCTCACACTAACGATGCAATTCGCAGAAACTTTGAGGTCAAAAAAGTCAGCTCATCCCGTTCTAAGAACCAGACTGAGATTATTGCCGAGGCAGAGCTGGACGAAGACCTAATCAGAAAATCCATAACTGAGCTTGGCTATGATGTTGGTTCAATCAAAAAAGAGCCTTACACCAAGAAAGGCTTTTTAGGCATTTTTAAATAAGCTTATATATTTAAAAGCAATAAAAAAGGACAGGTAATACCTGTCCTCTTTTTTACTCTTTGTATTCAAACATAAGGTCGTACATGCTGACTGTATCGCCGTCATGAACACCCATTTCCTCCATGCGCTGGAACACTCCCGCCTCACGGAGAAGCTTATCAAAGTACATGCGGCTCTCGTAATCGGAGAAGTTAATTCTCGTCATCAGGCGCTGAAGCCAGGGGCCTTCAACCACCCACATATCATCAAAGTTGGTGATTGTGAGTTCCTCAGGAGTACCCAGTTCAGGCTCGGGAGCAACATAGTCTGCCTCGTAGCTTATAACGGGAGGCAGTTCGGAAAGTCTGTGTACGCACTCCTTAACAAGCTCTCTTGTACCCTCGTGGGTAGCAGCGCTCATCTCAAAGAAGCTGAAACCGAGACTTTCAACGTGCTCTTTAAGCTTTTCAATATTCTCTCTGTCGCCGCCCAGAAGGTCACATTTATTTGCGACTACAATCTGAGGTCTGGTAGACAGCTCCTCTGAATACTGGCTAAGCTCTGCATTGATGGTGTCAAAGTCCTCAATGGGATCTCTGCCCTCAGAACCGGAAACATCAACAAGGTGCAGCAGCAGACGGCAGCGGTCTATATGACGGAGAAAATCGTGTCCGAGACCTGCGCCCTCAGATGCGCCCTCAATAATGCCGGGAATATCAGCCATTACAAAGGATTTTCCCTCTTCGGCATATACAACCCCAAGGTTGGGGAAAAGAGTGGTAAAATGATAGTTTGCTATTTTGGGGTGAGCCTTGCTCACGACAGAAAGCAGAGTGGATTTACCCACGTTAGGAAATCCTACAAGGCCTACATCTGCCAGAAGCTTAAGCTCCAGTGTGATTTCGTGGCTTTCACCGGGGAGACCCGGTTTAGCAAAACGGGGAACCTGACGGGTGGGTGTTGCAAAGTGCATGTTACCCCAGCCGCCTCTGCCGCCCTTGGCGGCAATCCAGTCTTCGCCGGTAGACATATCGTGCATAATAGCTCCGGTTGCGGTATCTCTTATAATAGTACCTCTGGGAACTTTAATCTTAAGGCTCTCGCCGTCCTTGCCGAAGCAGCGCTTACCCATGCCGTTCTGTCCGTTGCCGGCAGAATACTTTCTTTTATATCTAAAGTCCATAAGGGTAGACATATTGTCGTCAACAACGAAAATGATGTTGCCGCCTCTGCCGCCGTCGCCGCCGTCCGGGCCGCCGTTTGCCACATATTTTTCTCTGTGGAATGCTATGGCCCCGTCTCCGCCTTTGCCGGCGTGGATAACAATTCGGGCCTTATCAACAAAAGATGCTGCCATTCGCGCCTCCTTTTGCCGCCAATGCGGCATAATAAAACAGAATTAAAAAGGCCGGACGAACTGTCCGGCCTAAGATGCAGATTTACTGAGCGATTTCTTCGTAAACAGAGACCTTCTTGCGGTCCTTGCCCATGCGCTCGAACTTCACAGTGCCGTCCACGAGGGAGAACAGAGTGTCGTCCTTACCCTTACCAACGTTGGTACCGGGGTGGATTTTAGTTCCGCGCTGTCTGACAAGGATGTTGCCGGCCAGAACGAACTGTCCGTCTGCTCTCTTGGCTCCAAGGCGCTTTGACTCACTGTCGCGGCCGTTCTTGGTGGAACCCATACCTTTCTTATGTGCCATTTAGCTTACACCTCCATTAGTGTCATTATCAGTTGCGGAAAATTATGCGTTGATGGTTTCGATCTGAACCTTAGTGTAGGGCTGTCTGTGGCCCTGAGTTCTGCGGTAGCCCTTTTTAGGCTTCATCTTGTAGACGCGGATCTTTGCGCTTCTGCCGCTCTTAACGACATTTGCGGTAACGGATGCGCCTTCAATGACAGGAGCGCCGAAAACTGCGGTCTCGCCGTCAACAACAGCCAGAACACGGTCGAACTTGACAGTCTCGCCAGCGGCCAGATCAAGCTTCTCGACATAGATAACGTCGCCCTCGGCAACACGATACTGCTTGCCGCCGGTCACGATGATAGCATGCTTCATTATGAAATCCTCCAATTCTTAAGGTCTCGCTCTTGGGGTGGAGCAAAGTCGTCTTTCAAATACCCCTTCAATGCGGCTGTAATAGAATAACACGCAAATCCTCTATTGTCAATAATATTTGAGAATTTTTTATGCTTTTTACTGCTTTTTCAGCCTACGGCCTCTATATCGTCATCAATCAGGAGATAGCTGCCGTCTTTGCCGCTCTGGGAGATAAGTTTGTGCACCTCTGTGCCGTCAGCAAGGCGGTATTTAAGCATAAGATTGGGAATTCCGTCGGGAATTGAGGTAAGCAGCTGCAAAGCGCTGTCACCCATTTCATTTGCATACCAGAGTGTGTCAAGCTCATAGAATTTGTCGGTATAGCTGACTGATACAAGTTCAACATCGTAAACATTACCGCTTGCGCTGAGGCAAAGCTCCTCGCCTACACCGCCTTCCGGCAGAATATTCAGTTTATCTATCAGCTCAACACTTCCATCCTGAACATCTTTCATAGCTTTAAGATGAAATTCTCCGTTTCCGGTTCTGGCAGAGGGGATAAATTTATCATCTATTTTGCCTTCAAGCTCAGCATAAGGAATTGTAAAGCTTATATTTCCGTCAGCATAGCTGCCAAGCTCCTGATTATCTGAGAAAATGACAAGTCCGTTATTGTCAAAGTACCAGCTACCGTCCCTGAGCAGTGCCTGAATTGCTTTAGACTGTTCTTCCGGAGCTATATCCTTTAACTGTTCCTTATATTCTTCACTGTTGTTTACAGCATTATTCATATATTCAATCAGGAAGTCTGCAAGGGAGTCATAGTCGGCACTTACATCCGGAAGTGCCAGTTTGTTTCCTGTAATGGTATCAAAGCTGCAGGCATAATCTTTGTAATTACCATGAGCTCCGCCTGTATATGAAGAAATGTGGAACACTATGCTCAAAACATTTCCGTCGGCACGTTCAACGCTGTATCCTCGCACAGAAGACAGTTCAAGAGGCATATCCTCAATATTGTTTTCGTAACAATATGTGAAATTATCCTGTGCTATCTGTAACATCATATTATAGCCGCCTGTTGTAGCAGCGTCATATTCAGAGCCATTGGGTCCTGTATAGTAGCTCTCATCCATGAGTCCGATATATTCATTTATCTTGGACGTAGCCTCGTCTCTGCCATCTATATAAACCTTGGGTGTGTCGTAAGAGAAGGTCAGGATAAGCTGAGTGCCTTCGGCGGGGTCGTAGTCCTGAATAAGAGTCTTTTCGTTTTTAACGATTACAAGATCTTCTGCTTTTTCGTCAGCCGGTGCAGGTGCCTCAACGGACTTTTCTTCTATCTCCTCAGTGGGAGCAGAGGGTTCGGCTGCTTCTTCCTCGTTGCTTGCAGAGGGAGGAGGCGGCAGCTCCACATTCTTTAAAGCCTCTAATTCCTCGCAGGCCGCCATTGAGAAGGCCATAACAAGGCAGAGAATAAGTGCTAAGATTTTTTTCATTTCGTTGTTCCTTTCTTACCATATATAAGTAGAATAGCTTTCTTTATATATAACGCCGCTCACAGATTTGGACGCACAAGGCTGATTTAAGTTCCCTTAAATCTCCTCCTGCGGAATCTGGCGGGCCATAGCTGCGTTTGTGTACCGACGGTCTGCGGTAATTTCCTTTATAATTTTAATACATGGGGGAAACTCAACTTCGGCATTTTCGTTGTCAATTTCAATTTCCATTACCGCTCTGTCTTTCCAGAATGAAAACAGGTCGATTTCAAACATCTGTTCCTTATAATAATAGCAGATTCGCTTTTTAAGGATTACGTTTCTGTCCTTATCCGCTCTCTGCAAAAGAGCATTATATTTTTCCTCGTCCACCTCATCTTCGTACTCAATACGGCGCATGGCGTTAACCCGTATCTTTCTTGTATGAGTATAAACCGAGTGTCCGTTTCCGGTTCTCTTACGCACCCTGTCGGTAACGCCCTTTTCCTCCGGCACAAGATAAGTTTGGACTATGTCGCTTATATCCTGAGCTTCGGAAATAAATTTTTCATCCGGATATTCAATTAAAAACTTTCTTTCTATCTCAAACGGCAGGTCACTCATAATAATTTCCCCATATTTTTTAAGTGCTTTAGAGTAGGAAAACATGTCCCCCGCTCTGTTTTTTAGAGTATATAGCAAAATTGTTAATAAATCAAGTTCGGCCATATCCTGATTTTTCCATACATTCTATACTTTCCGTCTAAATAGGATGAAATTATTTATACAGTGTTATTAAAATGACACATTGCTAATTTTCAGCAACTATGTTATAGTTAAAATATCTCATAATACTAACAAAATTATTGAGGGGGATTATCATGGGCAAAAGACCTAATATTCTCAAGCTTGCTTCAAAAATAAGTCTTGAGAGTCTTACTTACACCGGAGTTACATATAACGATCCGGAATACAAGATTTTAGAGCCGATAATAAGCGATGATATGTGCGAGGTTATGATGCACATGCGTCTGGAGGTTCCGCGCACTGTCAGTGAGATGTCAAGACGCTGCAAAAAGGACATTAACGAAACTCAGCGCCTTCTGGATCAGCTTGTTGCCTGCGGTGTTGTGCGAGTAGCTGATAAGAACGGCGAAAATGGTTACTACTATCCCATCTGGGTTCCCGGTATCATGGAAGGTGTTCTCAGTAAAAAAGAGCAGTGCGAAAAATACCCTGTACTGGGTGAATGCTTCGAGGAATATGCAAGGCGCAGACCAGAACCCGTAGTTCCTCTTATGGGCAGAGGCATGTTCTTTATGCGTGTAATGCCTGTTATGAGCGCAATCGAAAATAACAGCCACGCCGCCTCCTACGATGAAATAAGCACTCTTATTGAAAATGCAAAGGCTATTTCCGTTGGTCCCTGCTCCTGCCGCCGCTCCCGCCGTCTGATGGGTGAAGGCTGCGGACACCTTGAAGAAGATATGTGCATGTACTTAAACGACAATGCAATCAACTTCTCCAAGACCGGCGAACACCGCCTTGTTTCCAAGGAAGAGGCATATGAGATTCTGAAACGTGCCGAGGATAACGGCCTTGTACATGAGGTTAACCAGACTCCCGGCTTTGAAGAGTCCACCGCAATTTGTAACTGCTGCGGCTGCTCCTGCTACTCTCTGCGTATCGCTCAGATGTTCCGCAAGCCCGAGGGCATGAGCTCCAACTTTAAGGCAGTGGTTAATAAAGACAACTGCGTTGCCTGCGGTCAGTGTGTTGAAACCTGCCAGACTAACGCTCTTAAACTTGGTCAGAAGCTTACCGAGATTAAGCCGGTTGAGATAGTAGACCGTGAAAAAGATGCTAAAGCCTCCATGCTCAAGAGAAGCACCTACAACATTGATTACCGTACCAACCGTACAGATGTTGTAGAAACCGGTACTTCTCCCTGTAAGAGTGCATGCCCCGCTCACATTCCCGTACAGGGCTACATTAAGCTTGCATCCGAGGGCAGATATAAAGAAGCTCTGGAGCTTATTAAAACCGAGAACCCCTTCCCTGCTGTCTGCGGCCGTATCTGCAACAAAGCATGTGAGGACGCATGTACCAGAGGTAAGCTTGACTCTCCTATCGCTATCGACGATATTAAGAAGTTCATAGCTGAAAAAGACCTTAACAGTGAGACCCGCTTTGTACCCAATATGCTCACCACCACCGGCAAACCTTACACTGAGAAGATTGCCGTTATAGGTGCAGGCCCCGCCGGTATGAGCTGTGCTTACTATCTGGCTGTAAAGGGTTATCCCGTAACAGTTTTCGAGAAAGAAAAGATGCTGGGCGGTATGCTCACAATGGGTATTCCCTCCTTCCGTCTTGAAAGAGACGTTGTCAATGCCGAAATCGACATTCTTAAGGAAATGGGCGTTGAATTCAAGACCGGCGTTGAGGTCGGAAAAGACATTACTCTCGACGCTCTCCGCTCCGAGGGCTACAAGGCCTTTTATCTTGGTATCGGCGCATCCAAGGGTGTTCCCGTGGGCTGCCCGGGCGATGATCTCCCCGGCGTATACACCGGAATTGACTTCCTGAAAGCCGTAAATCTTGGCGATAAAGTTGAAGTCGGAAACGACGTTGCAGTTATCGGCGGCGGCAATGTTGCAATAGACGTTGCAAGAACCGCTGTCCGTCTGGGTGCTAAGAATGTCACTCTGATTTACCGCCGCGGCAGAGAGGAAATGCCTGCCGCTGACGATGAAGTTCTGGAAGCTGAGGAAGAGGGCGTTAAGTTTCGTTTCCTCGCCTCTCCTGCTGAAATTTCCGGCAACGGCAAGGCTCAGGAGCTGAAGCTTGAAATCATGGAGCTTGGTGCTCCCGACGAAAAGGGCCGCAGAAAGCCTGTCGGCACCGGCAAGTTTGAAACCATGAAGGTTTCCGCCGTCATTTCCTCCATAGGTCAGAAAATAGACCTGTGCGGAATAGATGCCGGCTCCACCATAAAACTCGGCGCAAAGGGCAACGTTCTGGCAGATGCAGCGACCTATCAGACCGGTCAGCCTGACGTATTTGCAGGCGGTGACGTTGTTACCGGACCTAAGTTTGCCATTGACGCTATTGCAGCCGGTAAGGAAGGCGCAGTCTCCATTCACCGTTATGTACACAGCGGTCAGAGCCTTGTTCTGGGCCGTGACAATAGAGACTACCATTCTCTCGATACCAGCAACGTTGCTGTTTCTCTTGACTGCTTTGACACCGCTCCCCGCCAGAAGGCTGCAAACGCTCCCGCTGCCGAGGCTAAAAAGACCTTCAAGGATCTGCGCGGCGTTCTCACTGAGGAGCAGATTAAGAAGGAAGCCGACCGCTGCCTTGGCTGCGGCGCAGTTGTGGTTGACGATTACATGTGCATAGGCTGCGGTATCTGCACCACAAGATGTAAGTTTGACGCAATTCATCTTGAAAAGGTCAGCGATTATCACGGCAGAGGCTACTTCAATACCCTTACCAGAGTTGTGGGCAACACTCCCAAGGCTATCGGCAATATAATCGTTGAGAAGAGAAAGCTTAAAAAATTATAATCTGGTGACTTAATATGCATGAAATAGGCATAGTTAGAAGTATGTGCAAGACTGTTTTGGACTACGCAAAGGAAAATAACGTGCGGCATGTTGACGAAATAGTCTGCGAAATAGGTGAACTGTCCCTTGTAGTTCCGGAATACGTTGAAAAGCTCTACCCCGTAGTTGCAGAAGAAACGCCCTTAAAGGACACAAAGCTCATTATTGAGATGGTGCCCGGTATGGCGGAGTGCGATGAGTGCGATGAGATATTCAACGTTATCGAGCACGAGGGCTACTGCCCCAACTGCGGCAGCTTTGAAAAAACAGTTCTGACAGGACTTGATTTCAATATTAAAGAAATTCATGTTCTGGAACCGGAAGAATAAATGCAATAAGCAGAGGCGTTTTTCGTCTCTGCTTATTGTTTAAACCCTTATTTATATTTAAACTTTTCATGTTGCGGGGGTGCTTTAAGCGCCCCCGCATTTTTATATTCTTGCTGTAAATTTCACACAGATTATCTTTTATCAGCAATCAGATTTTTTCTTTTTTCCGACAATTACCGCTGCGGCCGCTCCGGACACTGCAAGCAGGCTGCTCCACAGTATCGCGTTGCTTTCATCTCCGGTCTTAGGCTTTGGGTCTTTAGATATCTTTTCAGTTTTAACTGCACCGCAATCCTTGCATGTATATGTCATAACGCCCTTCTCTTTATCGGTGGGCTGCTTAGTTACCACACCTCCGTCCCAGTTATGAGGCGCTTTCTCAGAGTCGTTGCATACTTCACAGCTGCGCTCGTGAGTTTTTCCGTTGCCGCTGTCTTTCCATTCTCCGAACTTATGGCCAAGGGCAGGGATTTCCTCTCCCTTTTTTATAACTTCGCTGCATACAGTACACACCTCATCACCTGTGTATCCGGTCTCGGTGCATGCAGCATCTTTTCGGCCTTTAAGTTCCGTCTTATGTCCGGCTGGAATTACCTCACCTTTCTTTATAACTTCGTTGCAGACTGTGCAAACTTCGTCTCCTGAGTACCCGTCCTCTGTACAGGTGGCTTCTTTTTTATTCAGGATTTCGGTCTTATGACCCAGTGCCGGTATTTCTTCACCTTTTTTTACGGTCATACCGCAGACAGTGCAGATTTCATCTCCGCTAAAGCCGGTTTCTGTGCAGGTAGGCTCTTTTTTGTCTTTAAGCTCTGTGTTTTCATGGGCACATTTTTCTACCTCAACAACACTTATTTCAGGGTTGTGAGTATAGCTGTCACATTCCACCGTATACTCTTTCTCGGTATCAAGCAAGTAACCCATACTCTTCAGCTTCTCAGCAGCCTCGCTCATATCCAAAGTTACAGGCACATAACTGTTCAAGTAGGAAGAACATTGTACATCGGTTTTATATACTTCCACTCCGTCACAAACAAAACTGACGGGCTGAACGTGCATTGGGGTTATTGTACCATGGTCTACATCAACAAAAATGTTAATATCCTTTGGTTCGCATCCGTTTTCCCCTACTTTCACTGTGAAAGGCTGTTTGTCAACGGCTCCCACTTTCCCCGCATAAATTCTGTAACCATTATAATTCTTCGTAACATAACTTTTAATATAGTTGTGGCTGAATGCATTTTCAGTATATGTACCATACATTTGAGAGGTATGCATGGGTATTTGACCTATTTCTTCTCCTGTATTTTTGAATATAAGGTGGATAGTATAGGAACAGTCCTCCTCGGTAAGGGGAGTTACAGGCACCTCAAGTGCCACAGTCTCTCCGGCTTCGCATTGTTCTTTTGTGGGACTGAAGCTCAAAGTTCCGGGTTTTGCAGTTTTTATCAAAGCATTAGTTGAGTTCCAGGGAGTGCCAGTAATTTTAAATCCTCCAAGGGTTTCATCAGTCGATTTATCGTAAGAGGATTCACCATTTACATGCATCACCCAGCCGCTGTTATACTCATTTACTTCTTCCAACTGCCATGTGATGTCGGCAGTCTTTCCAAACGGTACTTCTAAAGTATATGAATTAACCTTTACCATGCATGAGCCGGTATACGGCTCTTCATCTGCAAAGGCAGTAATCGACATAAGTGCCATTATCATCACGAAAGTTAAAAGCAAACCTAATAATTTTACAGATTTTCTTTGCATGAGTAACTCCTTTTTAAGAATATAGATACCTTAATTTATTATTTGGATTTTTTTGCCAAAGCATTTTTCACTGTGCCTCGGGGGTCTTTCACAAGAAGGATTATTACCCAAATTATAAGGCCTAAAGCCACTACTGACAGACCGAGAAATGCGTCATTAAGCATATCCTCTGCGGCCGGAGTAAAATATTCTGCTTGTAATTCTGCATATTCAAATATAGCATCTACAAGCCACATCAAAGACGCGCCCCAATACATAAAGCACAGCGGAGCCAGACAAAGGCTGTTATCCTTCATGGTATACCACTTGTATGTGCATATAACTGCGGCAAAAACACATATCAGTAATGTCATTTTTCCAACCTCCGAACTTATGCAGCCTCAGGTACAGGCTCTTTTTCCGGTCTTTTTAATATTGCACTTGCCGTGGCCATAATAACGCCCCACACTGCTGTTACAAGACAGGCCATAGTTACGCCAACCGTTGCCATCTCGTGCAGCATTTCGGCTTTATCGTTCGGGTCCCCCATAGCCGTTAGGAACGGGAACCATGGCACAACCTCGCCGTGCCACACATGCTCGAATGCAAGCAGCACTACGCCTCCCCAAAGCAGATATGCAAGCAGCATTAGTCTGCGGCTCCACGGGTATGTTTTTTCACTGTTCAGTCTTTCTGCCGTGTGTCCAAGATTTTCTTCTCTCTTCTTCTCATGATGTTTTACGCCCTGTGCTACCGCTGTAACTACCAACGCTTCAGCTGCACTGATTAAAAAACATGCCATGACTTTTCCTCCTGTTTAATGTATTTTCGGGTTTTGCCCTTGTGTATATTACATCACGGTAAAATATCCTTTACAAGCCCCCTTGGGGGATAGTGCTCTACTACAAACTACCATAATTTGTTTAAAAATCTAAACTTTTACTATTTTATTATTCAGATTTTAAGATGTCTCAAAGCTTTATACAATTTTAAAAGGCGGCTGAAAACAGCCGCCTTCTATTTTTTGATAGAAAAAATTTATCATTTTAATATCGTTAATGTATTTTACTTATCTTATTTTTTGCATTATTATACAGTGGACAACTCAAGGAGGAATTCAGAGAAAATGAAGAAAAAAGCAGACGCAAAGACTCTTTGGAAGCTGTTTGCTTCCATGTTTATGCTCAGTTCATGCACTTTCGGCGGCGGTTTTGTTATAGTATCGCTGATGAAAAAGAAGTTTGTTGACGAAAAGCACTGGTTGGATGAAGACGAAATGCTTGACATTACAGCAATCACTCAGTCCGCTCCCGGCCCTCTGCCGGTAAATGCTTCTGTCATCATAGGTTATCGTATGAGCGGTATTTTAGGTTCCGTTATTGCAGTTCTGGGAACTATTCTGCCCCCTATGATAATCATTTCCTTAATCAGTCTCTGCTATGAGCAGTTCCGCACAAATGAGATTATTGCAACAGCTCTGCGGGTTACAAGAGCCGGCGTGGCTGCTGTAATCATAGATGTCACATTAAATCTTGCAGGCAAAGTTCTAAAGCTCAAACGCTTCATGTATACCGCTATGATGGTTGTATGTTTCGTTCTGGTTGCAGTATTCAAGGTAAGCGCAATGGCAATTATCCTTACCTGCCTTGCAATCGGTATTCTTGATGCAGTAATCACCTGCAAAAAGGAGGCTAAAGCATGATCTGGAAACTGTTTTTTGCTTTCATTCAGGTCGGAATGTTCAGCGTAGGCGGCGGTTATGCGGCTATCCCCCTTATTCAGGAGCAGATAGTTAATATCTATAAGCTTATGACCTTAGAGCAGTTCAGTGACCTTGTAACCATAGCCGAAATGACCCCCGGCCCTATTTCCATAAACTCATCTACCTTCGTAGGTATGCAGCTTAGCGGAATTCCCGGTGTTCTCATCTGCACTCTGGGCTGTATTATCCCTTCATTTATCATCTGCCTGACACTTGCACATATATATTATAAGTACAGGGATCTGGGCAGCCTCCAGACCGTGCTTGCTTCATTAAGACCCGCAGTTGTCTCTCTTATCGGCTCTGCCGGACTTTCCATTCTGCTTATCGGTATTTTTAAAGGCGGAATAATTTCAATGCATAACCTTAACTACGTTGAAACAGGTCTCTTTGCAGTCTGCCTGTTCCTGCTTAGAAAATACAAGGCCAATCCTATTGCAATTATTTTAGGTAGCGGTGTTGTAGGAACACTCATCTATATGTTCATTTAATACCTTCATAAATGCCTTCATTGCCGGGGAAATGTATTTGTTTTTGTGGTAAATAAGCCGAATTGAGCGTTTAATTCTCATATCATCTAAAGGAAGTATTGCTAATACTTCCTTTTTTATTTCCTCTTCAATCATCATCCTTGAAAGGGCCGCAATGCTGTCCGTATACAGCAAAGCCTGTTTTATTGCGTCAACACTGCTGCATGCGTAGTTTGAGGGCAGCTTAATGCCCATTTTCTGCATGTGCAGCTCCAGCTGGTTTCGCTTGCTGCTGCCGTCCTCACGGGTTATGAAATGGTACTTTTCCAAGTCCTCACAGGTGATATTCTGCTGACTTAGCAGGGGGTGTTTTGCTGAAACTGCAAGTACCAGTTCATCTGCCATAACGTCCTTAATAATAAGATTCGGGTTATCTACATAACCTTCTACCAGCGCCAGATCCAGCTCATAGTCATTCACAAGCTGCTCAATTTTACTGGTATTATTTATGGTCACATCATAGGAAACCGGCAAATTTTCCTGAGTAAGGCGCTTTATAAGCGGCGGAATAATACATGAGCCCACACTTACAGAGCCGCCTATGCGGATATGGTTTGTCTGGCTGTGAATATTGATGTCATCCTCCATATGGTGAAACAGTTCCAGAATATGCAGCGCATGTTCAAGCATAGTCTCCCCTATGGGAGTGAGATAAAGCCGGTGGTTAATTCTTTCAAAAAGGATTATATTGTAATATTTCTCTAAATCGGAAATTATTTTAGAAACGGAGGGCTGAGAAAGGTTTAATTTCTCCGCCGCCGCATGCATGGTTTTCTCCTGACACACAGCCACGAAAACCTCTAAATGATGCAAAGTCATATAGTACCTCCTGCCGGTCACAGTAAGTTCAAGTATGCTTAATTTTATATCACAAAGCCGCCCGCTTTTCAATTCCCTAAAAGCTCATCCCTGCCAATTTAAAATATACGCTGAAAATAATAGTTTTTAATGTTTTTTTATTTGATTGCTTATCAGAAACGTTTGTGATATAATTAACATATCTCAATACAGGTATTGATTTTTAGGGGGGGAATCAATATGAAAACTAAAACAAACAGACCAAAAAGACCGAACATTCTCAAACTGGCGTCAAAAATCAGTCTCGAAAGCCTTACATACACCGGCATTGGCTACGAGGATCCGGAATATGTGGTTCTGGATTTAGCTCTCACCGATGATATGTGCGACGTAATGAGTCACATGCGCTTTAATACTCCCCGCACGGCAGAGGATCTATCCCGCCGCTGCAAGAGAGATTTAAAGGAGACTCAGACACTTATCGAGCAGATTTTAAAAGCAGGCGTTATCCATTCCAAAACCATGGATGACGGCAAGCTCGGCTACTTTTACACCAACTGGGTACCGGGAATTATTGAGGATATTCTAAGCAACCGTGAATTGTGCGAGGCAAATCCGGTTATTGCAGAGTGCTTTGAGGAGTACACAAGGAAGCGTTTTGAGCCCCTTGTGCCGCTTTTGGGCAGAGGTATGTCATTTGTCCGTGTAATGCCGGTAATGAGCGCTATTGAAAATAACACCCGCACCGCCGAATACGACGAGATTGCCTCTATAATCGAAAAGGCCGATGCAATATCCGTGGGTCCCTGCTCCTGCCGCCGCACCCGCCGGCTTATGGGTGAGGGCTGCGGGCATCTGGAAGAAGATATGTGCATCTATTTAAACGATAATGCCCGCACCTTTACAAAAACCGGAGAACACCGCTACATAAGCAAGGAAGAAGCATACGAAATTTTAAAGCGTGCCGAGGAAAACGGCCTTGTGCACGAAGTAAACCAGACGCCCGGCTTTGACAGCGTTGACGCTATATGTAACTGCTGCGGCTGTTCCTGCTTCTCTCTCCGCGTGGCTGAAATGTTCCGCAAACCTGACGGTATGCGTTCAAACTTCACCGCCGTAGTTGGCAGAGACAAGTGTGTTGCCTGCGGACAGTGCGTTGAATACTGTCAGACTAATGCTCTGAAATTAGGCCAGAAGCTTACGGAAGTTAAGCCCGTTCAGATCAAAGACCCCAATTATGAGGCCAAAACCTCAATTCTGAAAAAGAGCAGCTACAATCTTGATTTCCGCGAAAATCGCACTGACGTAATTGAAACCGGTACCTCACCCTGTAAGAGTGCCTGCCCCGCTCATATCCCTGTTCAGGGTTATATTAAGCTTGCGGCTGAGGGCAGATACAGAGATGCACTGGAACTTATAAAGCATGAAAACCCCTTCCCCGCGGTCTGCGGACGTATATGCAACAGAGCCTGCGAGGACGCATGTACCAGAGGCAAGCTTGACTCTCCTATTGCAATAGACGATATTAAAAAGTTCATCGCAGAAAAGGATTTAAACTCCGAAACCCGCTTTGTTCCCAAGATGATAAACCAGATAGGAAAGCCCTATTCCCAGAAGGTTGCGGTGATAGGTGCCGGCCCTGCGGGCCTTAGCTGCGCCTATTATCTGGCTGCGAAAGGTTATCCTGTTACTGTTTTTGAGCGGGAAAAAATTCTAGGCGGCATGCTCACAATGGGTATCCCCTCTTTCCGACTTGAAAGAGACGTTGTAAATGCGGAAATTGATGTTCTCAGGGAGCTTGGAGTGGAATTCAAAACCGGCGTTGAAGTCGGCAAGGATATAACATTAGATGAGCTTCGCAGTGAGGGCTATAAGGCTTTCTATCTTGGTATAGGCGCTTCAAAGGGCGTTTCCGTTGGCTGCAAGGGTGATGATTTAGCAGGCGTCTATACAGGCATAGACTTTTTAAAGGCTGTAAACTTAGGTGAAAAGCCAGAAATCGGAAATGATGTGGCAGTAATCGGCGGCGGCAACGTTGCAATAGACGTCGCAAGAACCGCTGTCCGTCTGGGTGCCGAAAATGTAACTCTTGCGTACCGTCGTAGCAGAGATGAAATGCCAGCCGCAAATGATGAAATTCAGGAGGCTGTGGACGAGGGCGTAAAGCTTATGTTCCTTGCTTCTCCCGTGGAAATCAGCGGAGAGGGCAAAGCTCAGGAGCTTAAAGTGGAGCTTATGGAGCTTGGCGCTCCCGACGAAAAGGGTCGCAGGAAGCCCATAGGAACCGGCAAGTTCCGGACTATGAAAGTCTCCGCCGTCATTTCCTCCATAGGTCAGAAAATAGACATGTGCGGAATTGACAAGGGAACTAAAATCCAGTTCGGCCCCAAGCACAATGTTATTGCAGACGGCTTTACATATCAAACCGATCAGCCCGACATTTTTGCAGGCGGTGATGTAGTAACAGGCCCCAGCTTTGCAATCAATGCCATTGCAGCCGGAAAACAGGGTGCCGAGTCCATTCACCGCTTTGTCCACGAGGGGCAGAGCCTTACCGCCGGACGAGACAGGCGGGATTATAAGCCCCTTGATACCGGTAATGTGGCAATCGCTATTGACAGCTTTGACACAACACCCCGCCAGAAAGCCGAAAATGCAGCTCCAGCAGAGGCTAAAAAGACCTTTAAGGATCTGCGTGGTACTCTCACCGAAGAGCAGATAAAGAAAGAAGCTGACAGGTGTCTGGGCTGCGGAGCTGTTGTAATTGATGATTACATGTGCATCGGCTGCGGCATATGCACCACAAGATGTAAATTTGACGCAATTCGCCTTGAAAAAGTAAGCGACTACAAGAGTAAAGGCTACTTTAATACTCTGGGACGAGTTGTAAAGAACGTGCCTAAGACAATCGGCGGACTTGTTTCAGAGAAAAAGAAAATTAAATTATAAGTAAAAAAACAGGCTTCCCAAAAAGAAGCCTGTTTTTATTATCTTTATTAAATTGCCTTACAGTCTGCCTGCGTGCCACAGCTCAACTGCCAGAAGT
>JAHHRQ010000041.1 GCA_020025715.1 Oscillospiraceae bacterium
TTTTGCCAAGTAAGTTTTTCCGGAACCACTGCATCCGATAATATGTATCTTCATGGTTATTACCTCCGAATACTCTGTCTGCCGCCCATGAAGCCTGAATCGATACACTCTGTTATTTTACGTTTATGTCCCGCAGTCTGAGCTTATTGCGAAGATCCTCAATATCATTGTGGAAAACTATTCCCTCCATGCCGCAGCAGAGGGCACCTTCAATGTTTGCGGGAGCGTCATCAATGAAAAGACACTCTTCCGGCTTTAAGGAGAATTCCTCAAAGAATTTCTTATAAATCTCGTAATGGGGCTTTAAAAGGCCGTAGTTTGCGGAGAGAAAAAGACCGTCGAAGTATTCATGTCCCGGAACTCTGGACCAGTATTCACTGTGGCGGCGGCTGACATTCGAGAGAAGATAAATGCCGTAGCCCATGTCCTTTAACTCGTGCACCAGCTCTGCAACGCCGGGGACGGGAATAATGGGCTTATCCCAGTTGAAAATTATCTCACGTACATATTTATGCAGACGCTCAGGAACATTTTTGCACATGTTCTCGCAGGCTTCCTCATCGCTTATAGCACCCCTGTCCATTCTGACCCACTGGAGAGACAGGAAAAGCTCATTCTGGATAAGCTGTCTGTCCTCTTCGGGAACTCCGAAACGCTCCATAATCTCTTTAGGTCTGAAATCAACAAGAACCCTGCCCATATCGAAAACAATGTTTTTTATCATATGCTACTCCCTCAAAAAACGTTTTCTAAATTTTAACGCCGGATGAAAGCCGTGTCAACAGGCGGAAATTGACGAAAATCCGCCCCGGCCTTTTTGTAAACTGACTTAATAGGAAAAAACATTGAAAAATCAAAGAAAAATCTCAAAATAGACTTGCATTTAGGGGCGTTTTCTGGTATCATATCATAGCATTTCACACGGAGACGGACTTTTCTTCATGTGGCAGCCCCGGAAAATCGGAGCGGCTTGAGGAAGAGGATGAAGTTTCCGGAGGAAAATAACAAAATTTTGGAGGAAAATCAAATGTCAGTAGTATCTATGAAGCAGCTGCTGGAAGCAGGCGTCCACTTCGGACACCAGACCCGTCGTTGGAACCCTAAAATGGCCGAGTACATTTACTGTGAGCGTAACGGTATTTACATCATCGACCTGCAGAAGACCGTCAAGAAGCTGGAAGAGGCTTATGACTTCGTAAGAGATCTCGCCGCTAACGGCCAGTCCATCCTGTTTGTTGGTACCAAGAAGCAGGCTACCGACGCTGTTCGCGAGGAGGCTTCCCGCGTTGGCCAGTACTATGTCAACGCTCGTTGGCTGGGCGGTATGCTCACCAACTTCAAGACCATGCGTACTCGTATCGACCGCCTGGCTCAGCTCAAGAAGATGCAGGAAGACGGCACCTTCGATATGCTGCCCAAGAAGGAAGTTATGAAGCACCTTGGCGAGATGGAGAAGCTGGAGAAGTATCTCGGCGGCGTTAAGGACATGAAGAAGCTGCCCGGCGCACTCTTCGTTGTTGACCCCCGCAAGGAGCACAATGCCATTGCTGAGGCTCGCAAGCTTCACATTCCCATTGTCGCTATCGTTGACACCAACTGCGACCCCGATGAGGTCGATTACGTTATTCCCGCAAACGATGACGCTATCCGCGCTATCCGCCTGATCTCCGCCACCATGGCAAATGCAGTTCAGGAAGGCCGCCAGGGCGTTGACGCTGAGGAAGAAGTTCCCGCAGAGGCAGAGGCCGCTGAGGAAGAATAATCCTGCAAGATGACAGGGGCGTGCACAGCGCGCCCCTTGTTTTGAAATTATTACCTTATTACAATAGGAGGAAATTAAAATGGCTTTTACCGCTAAAGATGTTAAGACTCTCCGCGATATGACCAATGTCGGTATGATGGACTGCAAAAAGGCACTTACCGAGACCGACGGAGATATGGATAAGGCAGTTGAATGGCTCCGCGAGAAGGGCCTTGCAAAGGCTGCTAAGAAGGCAGGCCGTATCGCTGCTGAAGGTATGGCTTATGCACACGTTTGCCCCGAGTGCGGTGTCGGTGCTCTGGTTGAAGTAAACTGCGAGACCGACTTCTGCGCAAAGAGCGAGCTGTTCGTTGCTTTCGTTGAGGATATCTGCAAGACCATCATCAAAGAGAACCCCGCAAACGTTGAGGAACTCATGAACTGCAAGTACTTCGGCAGTGAGCTGACTGTTGCCGAGACTATGCCTGAGAAGGTTATGTCCATCGGTGAGAACCTGCAGATCCGCCGTTTCGTCCGCTTCGACAAGAACACCAGCATTGCTTATGTTCACGCCGGCGGCAAGATCGGTGTTCTGGTCAACCTCGAGGTTGAGGGCGGCATCGACGCTACCGAGATCGGTAAGGACATTGCTATGCAGATCGCAGCTCTGTCTCCCCGCTTCTGGGATAAGAGCCAGGTTACTGAGGAAGTAAAGGAAGAGGAGAAGAAGATCGCTCTTGCTCTTATGGATCAGGATCCCAAGATGGCCTCCAAGCCCCAGCAGGTTAAGGAGAAGATCGTCATGGGTAAGATGAACAAGTTCTACGAAGAGAACTGCCTGCTGCAGCAGGTCTTTGTTAAGGACAGCTCCATGACCGTTGAGAAGTACATCGCTTCCGCTGCTAAGGCTCTGGGCGGCTCCGTCAAGTTCGTTGACGCTGTTCGTTTCATGAAGGGCGAAGGCATTGAGAAGAAGGAAGAGGACTTCGCAGCTGAGGTTGCAGCCCAGATGAACATGGGTAAGTAATTCTTCGGAATTCTTAATTTAAAATTACACAGCCTGCGGAAAACTTTCCGCAGGCTGTTTTTATATCATAAAATTAAAGCCGGTATCTTTTATGATACCGGCTTTTTTAAACATTATTGTTGAAAGTTTTTCCTTACAGAGCGTATTTTAAAATGCAGAATGCGTGGAGTGCGGCTCCGATATCCACAAAAATGTGGAAAACTGTATGGTAGATAGGTTTCTTCTTTCCCACATTGTAGAGTATAGCGCCCACAGTGTAGGAAAGTCCGCCCATAAGAAGCCACATGAAGCCGTTTAATCCCAGAGCGTCCAGAGTGGGCTTTATGGCAATCACCACAAACCAACCCATGCCTATATAGCAGCCCATGGAAAGCTTTGAATATTTCTCGTGGTCTATGGCAGTAAACACGGTTGCAAAGGCAGCCAGTGCCCATTCAGCGCCGAACACCGTCCACGCCCAGCCGGGATGTACGGGGCGGATAGCGCTTAAAAGTATGGGGGTGTAGGTTCCGGCAATGAGAAAATATATAGTGCAGTGGTCTATGACCTGCATCACCTTTTTGCCCATTCCGGGAACGAGACCGTGGTAAACGCTTGACATGGTAAAGAGCAGAATCATAAATGCGCCGTAAATGGAAACGCTGACAACGCCCCATGTGTTATGGTGGGAGGCGGCAATAAGTATTCCGAAAACCAGAGTTACGATTCCAAGCACGGCACCTAAAATATGAGTTGCCATGTTCAGCATATCTTCTTTTCTTGTGTAGTCAGGGAGGGTGCGGTCCCTGAGCGGTGTGCGTGACATAAAAAACACCTGACCTTTCTGCAATTAAGCATACGCCATAAGCGGGGGAGAGACAAGCTACGGGGCAAATTCTTCACTCTACCACAGGGAGAGAGCCGCTCTACTACCGGAAAAACACTGAAAAATCAATGGTTTCCGGCATTTTAGCAATTTGCAGTAAAATTACCGCTCTTCCTGTTCTCCCGGTACAGTTATAATAAACAGTGGCATGGAATTTTAAACAGTGCTATAATAGGCACAGCTTATCTTGAAATTTATGGGAGGAAACAGAGTGTTAGATAATACAGGGTTTAATTTATGGGCTGACGGCTACGACAGGAGCGTGGGACTGTCTGACGAAAACAACACCTACCCTTTTGCGGGATATAAGCTGGTTCTAAACAGTATTTATAATGATGTATTATCCTATGCGGGAAAAACAGTGCTGGACATTGGTTTTGGAACAGCGGTTCTTACATCAAAGCTTTATGAAAAAGGCTGTGCAGTTTACGGACAGGACTTTTCAACAAGAATGATTGAGCTTGCACAGGAAAAAATGCCGGATGCAAAGCTTTATCAGGGAGATTTCACGAAAGGGCTTACGGAAGAATTAAAGAGAAATAAATATGACGCCATAATAGCCACCTATTCCCTTCATCACCTGACTGACGAGGGAAAGGTTGCATTTCTTAAAGAGCTGCTGCCGCTGCTCAATGACGGCGGAGCTGTTTATATAGGTGATGTTGCTTTCGAAACACGCGCACAGCTCCGGCAGTGTAAGCAGGCGACAGGCGAGGGATGGGATGAGGACGAAATTTATTTCGTCTATGATGAGCTTAAAGAAAAGCTGCCAAACCTTGAATTTAAAAAGATGTCCCACTGCGCCGGTGTTTTTACATTACGGCGCTGAACTGCGGAATTGCATAAAGAAAACGGCAGACAGAGAAAACTCTGTCTGCCGTTTATTAGTTTTATGAATCAGTATTCGTCCATTGCGTCCTTGTCGCACACTGTAAGGTATGCAATATAGCCGGATATGAACATCAGAACTGCGCCTATGCTCATTACGGTGTAGCACTTAATGTACCAGTCACCGTGGCGCTGTACAAGGTATTCAAAGTATCCCACCAGTGCAAGGCCGCCTGCAAAGACAAGCCAGATTAAAACGTGGTAGAACTTAAAGCCCCTTGCCTTTATGGATGCTACGCTGTAATACACCAGAGCTGCCAGCAGGCACACTGCGCTCACTATCTGCACAAGGCTTATAAAGCCGTTGAGGCGGAAGAAGCTGGAGTCGTAGCGGGTACTGTCCAGAACAACCTCCACAGCGCCGTAAAGAGCCAAGAAGATAATGGCAATGTTGCCTCTCTGGATGCCCCAGCGCATGGGGATTTTGTGTCTGCGGCAGTAAAGAACGGTGATAAATCCGGTCATCAGCATCATCAGAATAAACTGGATGAAGAAGGTTGCAAAGCGGTACTCAATAAGTCCGGTAGAGGTGGGAACCGCAATGCCCACAGGCAGATGCCGGAAAATTGGGTTTTTAATGATTATGGTGCTGCGGCATGAGGAATTAAACAGGGAGCTGAGCCGGATAAGGGCGATTGTAAGGGCGGTACCGGGAGCCATGGCATCGTAGATTTCGGATGCACTGTCGGTCAGGTGCAGTGCCTTCACAATTAGTCCTGCAAGGAAAATTCCTATAAACATACCCGGCAGGCAGTAGCCGCCGTTTGAGTAGTCGGTAATTGCCTTAATCATGCCGGGGTACTGCTCTGCGTGGCAGTACCAGTGGATGAAGCGGCAGAAAAGCACAGAGAGGAAAAGGGCTATGGGGAGCATAACCCACATGGCGGCTTTCCGTCCGCCGTTTGCGGTGTACAGGGCGTAGCTCAGGCAGAAGCCGGCCACGATACCCAGAGTAATTATAACGGCGCTCCAATATATAATTGTGCTTCCGCTGTATATTGCTATCTCGTTCATTGTGCCGCCTCCTCTTCGGGAACTGCTGTTGCAAAGTAAATAATATCGCTCATGGTACGCTCATAGCCGTAGTCAACGTGGTTGACCAGATCGCCGTTCATCATCAGAACGGAGGTCTGACCGCCGTCAAGACCGTAAACCTTGGGGCAGCCCTTGTCGAACAGGAACTTGCCTACCTGATTTAAGGTGGCGGCTACGGTGTAGCCTACGTCGTAGTTGACAGTCATAAGAACGTAGTGGAGCTTGTCGAACTGGCCTATGGCAGCTCTGGAATAGGTGGTGTTAATTTCGCCTATGGGGTAGCTGGAAACTTCGCGGAGTTCACCGTTATCGGCAAGAATGGGGCCGAAGGACAGAGTGAACAGAACGTCGTTGTCCTTTATAAACTGCTTTGTGTATTCCTCGTCGTAAAGCTCACCGGCGTAGGAGAAGAGCAGGTCACCGGAGGAGGTGATATGGCAGGAATCCAGCTTGTCGGGAGCAAAGCGGAACAGCTGACGCTGGAAAACGGTGATACCGATATTACGGAAGTCGTAGAAGTCACCGTTTATGGCAACAATGGAGTTGCACTCCTTTGCCATGTCGGAAGCATAGTAACGCTTACCAACGCTGTAACTGTCGCCTGCGACCTTGCGGCGTATCTGAGAGCCGTGTGCAATCTTAACCTCGGCGCAGGAGCAGCACTTGCCGTCAATGTCCTCTTTCCATGTGATAGCCAGAATAGTATCATCAAGGTAATATCTTATCTCGGAACCGGGGATGAATTTTGCATCGGGATTGAAAGCCACTTCCTGACCGTCCAGAAGAGCGGCGGCGGACTCAATGACCTTCATAACCTCCTGAGGGTCGGTGGTAGAACCGAAGTTATTGGGGTTGGGCTTGGGGGCAACGTTAACGTCCTCACCGATTGTGTATATCTTGGGGATATAGGTCAGATCACTGAGGGCATCACTGGCGGCGTTATTTGCGTAGTTATCAAATTTCTCCACCAGATTCATCTGGGATTTAACAGAAGTTGTTGTGACTGTACCGGAGTCGGGGTGGACATTCCTGACTACCCAGCTCAGAGCAAAAATGCCGATTACAGCAAAAATTATGCTTAATATTGCGGCTAACCCCCGGTTCTCTTTTCTGGGTTCCTCATTAACCTTTACAGGAGCGGGACGCTCAATTTTACGCTTAGGTCTGCGTACCTGAGTTTCTCCGTCGTTTTCGGGGACCTGATGCCGCACATGTCTCTCCTCAGGGGACTGAGGTGCAGGGCGGGTATGACGCTGCTGCACAGGCTGCTGGGGGCGTACATGGCGCTGCTCTGCGGGTTCCTGAGCGGGGCGCACATGCCGGCGCTGAATGTTCTGCTCTGCCGGTTCGGCAGGACGGGCGTGTCTTGCAGCGGGAGGGGCAGAAGCGGGACGGCGCGGAGAAACAGGTTGTGCAGGAGGTGCTTTCGGGGCTGCGGGCTGCGGAGCAAAGTCCTGAACACCCATATCGAAAATATCTTTAAAGGGATCGGCGGGAGCGCCTGCTTTCGGAGCGGCCTGAGGCTTTACCGGAGGCTGGGGTTTTGAAACAGGCTCCGCCTTTTGACTTTCCTGCGGTGCTCCGCCGGAGATCATATTGTCGCTGAATGATGAAAATTCAGCCAGAATATCGTCTATGGAGTAATCTTTGTTATCATTCATATTTTAGCTTTCACCCTCCTTAGTTGGCAGTATTTCCGCTGAGAGCCTTTATAAGACTGTGAGCGGGAATGACAGACCAGCTGCCGTCGGAATAAACAAGCTGGAGCTGAATGCCTGCATTGGTGTAGTATTCAGAAGCATTTTTGAGAACTTCGTTTAATGCCTTTGCGTAGGCCTCGTGGGCTACCTCAGGCAGATAGTTGTTGTTTTCATCATAAACTGCCTTGGCGGGGCGGCTTGCTACAATATCCTTCAAAATCGCCTCTGTTTTGGCCTGAATATCGGCCTCGGTAGCGGGGAGGTCAAGGAAGGTGAACTGAATCTGCTGTTTTGCCTCAAGCTTATTTATAAAGCAGTCTCCGGTAAGCTCGTATGAAAAGCTGTTTTTAAGGGCATCATACATAAGCTGACCTGATTCGTCTGAGGGCTGATTTTCAAGTCCCAGACTGGAATAGCCGTTAAGAAGTGAATATGCGGTGTCGTAGTCGCCGGAAATTATGGAGTCCATAAACTCCTTTGCAACTGCCTGTGGGTCGCCGGTAGGCTTTGCAACGATAGTGCCGAGCTTTACACCGAGCATACTTAAAACCACTGCTGCCACTGTGAAAACAACAGCCAGCACAGCCCACATGGGCTGAATAAGACTGCGCTTTTTAATAAGCAGTACGATTACGGCGATAAGTGCCGCAAGCACAAGTATAAAGCATATTGTGGAGCCAAGCCCTAAAATGCTGACGGAATCCGCGGAAATGTCGGTTCCGGCATTTGCAAGGCTTTCACCGGGAAGTTCGTTGTTCATAGACTCTGCAGCCTCCTCTTTCTCTGTATCTTCTGCCTTAGCCTCTTCGGCGCTTTGAGCAGCGGCCTCGGCCTCGGCGCGGGCGGCCTCTTCGGCCTTTGCTTTCTCCTCCGCCTCAAGGCGCAGGGGGGTATTATACTGAGTATAGCCGCACATCAGCGTTGCATAATCGGCCATAACATCGTAAGCTTTGTTAACTCCGTCTGTAAACATTACAAACACAATGGGGTCATCGGTATATGCTATCGCGCAGTCGCACATGTAGAGCTTCGGGCCGTCTGTCAGGTAGCCGTATTTGTGGGCTATATCATAGCGCTGCTCACGGAGCTTAAAGTAATTGTGGGGTTCTGCCTCCTGCATGGCTTCAATAAGGCCGGGGAAACGGTCTGTGTTTTCAGCCAGAAGCTTTATGCAGGTAACCATCTGTTTTGGCGTGAAGAAGTTATTTTCGTAATACTTTTCGTCAACATTTTCCGGGTCAACGCCCATGTAGGGGGCGATAAGCTCGCGGTAGCGGTGATAAACGGAGTTGCCGTTTTCAATCCAGCGGCCGGCCTCGTTCCAGAGAATTTTGGCGTAATCGTTATTTGAGTTTACAATGGAGCCTCTTAAAAGCTCGGAATAGCGGTAGCCGCCGATGAGATCATCCATAGCAAGCTCGCCATTGCTTACCTTTTCGGTAAAGAGCATGTTGAGGGGAACTTTGAACATACTGCCGGACACCATGTACTTATCTTCATTTACATAGTGCTCCTCGCCGGTATTCAGATTATAGTAGCCGAGACCGATTTTCTCTTCATCAACCTCGTACCTTTCAAAAAGCGCCTCAACTACCTGATCCCAGCTTTTTCCCTCGTAGGAAAAGTTCTCTGCCCATGCGTCTGCAAATGCCGATGGGCACAGGCTTACCATCAGACACATCAGCAAAAATCCTGATAAAATTTTCTTTAGTGATTTCATTATATCTATCTCCGGGCGTTATACGCCTACTTTAGCATATTTAATCTTGACCTTTCTATTTTACCATTAAAGTTTGCAATTTCAATAGTAAGCTTTCAAAAAATAATTAAGATTAGTTAATAATTTGAAAATGATTGATTATACATACTTTTTATAGCTGTAAACGCTGTCGATAATGTTCTCGGCAGGTAGAAATTCCCTGTCCCAGCGCTTCAGCCACAGCCCCGCCAGACCGTATTCCCCGCACAGGCGGATTTTTGCACTGATACTTCTTGCATCCTCATAGCAGACCCGGTGTTTTATGCCTGCAAGGTCGGAATATGAAAAGGTGGGGAAAAGCTCTTTCGGCATGAATTTAATCTCTGCACCTATGGCGGCGGCAAGATTTTGCGCTCTGACACTGCTTATAGGGGAGGCGTTAAAGCCGTAGTGCCATGGAATTGACCAGTCAAAGCCCATGCCGGAGAGACAGATTATAAGCTTTTTCGCAGGAACACTTTTCGATACACTCTCAATGCTTTTTCGCACCCGGCTTATGGGGGCGACCGCGCCGGGAGGGCTTGAAATGCCGGAATAGTCGTAGCTTAAAAGCACTACTCTGTCGGCGCATTTTCCCGCACATTCTAAGGCTTTTTCTGAAAGCTGGCTGAATTCCGGCGGAACAGCGGTGCAGATAAAATAAAAACCGTTTTCGTGGCAGAGGGCAGAGCATTTTTCCAGAAAGCGGCAGTAATTGTCACAGTCAAAGGGGAAAAGACAGCAGAATTCAAGATAAATTCCCTTTGTGCCGGTTTCCTTTACAGCCGACAGGAGAAGCTTGCACAGCTTTTCCCTTGAATCTTCATCCTTTAACGCAAAATGGGCAAGCTCTCCCGAATATGCGCCCCGAGAGCAGAGATTATAGACACCCAAAAGGGGAACAGCTTCATAATTTAAAGCTTCTTGCGCAAAATTTCGCGGGCTTTCTTCCATGGTGATGCCGCCCTCATGGGAGAGCCGGACTGAGTACGGAACGGCAAAGCAGAATTTTTCCAGAAGCTTTTTCCGGCGCAGCGGCAGCAGGTCTGCTTTAAGCTCTCCGCAAAGCTCGGTTTCGCTTTCGGGAGTGCTATTGTCATTTGGGATGAGCAGACTCAGCCCCGCTGTTACGCTCTCAATTTCAAGCCCGTTTTCGTTCATCAGCTTATCTTCCCCAATACCGAAACGGCGGGACAGGGAAGGGAGAGTGTCTCCCTTGCGGCAAATATAAATGTCCATATACAGCGCCTCCAATATATGATGTATTATTTATATTCAGGCACCCTTCTGTACTTGCGGCAAAAAACAGCTTATGGTATAATAAACTATACTTTTAAAAACGGAGGAAATATTTTTTATGGAAAATACTCTGCTTAAACGCAGCGAAGTTCCCGAAGAATTCACATGGAAACTTTCTGATATATTCCCCAGCGATGAAGCATGGGAAGAGGAAAACGAAGCTTTAAAGCTTATGCCTGAGAAAATCACGGCATATCAGGGCAAGCTGAGCGAGAGCGCCGAGACTCTGCTGGGCTTCTTTAAGCTTCAGGATGAGCTGGAAGTCCGTGTTTCAAAGCTGTTCGGCTATGCCAACTGCAAGGGCGATCAGGACACCGGCAACAGCTTCTATCAGGGCATGAAGGGCAAGGCAATGAGCACCTATGTGAGTATTGCCAGTGCCGGCTCCTTTGCAACTCCTGAAATCATGGCCATTGACGAGGACAAGCTGAACCTGTTCTACACCGCTCAGCCCGGTCTGGAGGAGTACAGAAGAAGCATTTATCAGATCCGCCGCAGAGCCGAGCATATTCTCTCTCCCGCAGAGGAAAAGCTTCTTGCTGCTGCCGGAGAAATGGCTGACTCTCCCGATAAAATCTACGGCGTATTTGCAAATGCCGATATTAAGTTCCCCAACGTAAAGGACGGAAATGGCGAGGAGCACCAGCTCACCGGCGTTTCTTTCGTTCCCCTGCTGGAAAGCTCCGACAGAGTGCTCCGCGAGAACACTTTCAACACCTATTACGAAACTCTGAGTCAGTTTAAAAATACTGCCGCTGCCCTCCTTGACGCTCAGTTTAAAAATCTGAACTTCTTTGCAGAGGCAAGAAAGTACCCCGGCACTCTGGCTGCATCTCTGGATGCCACCGAGGTTCCTACTGAGGTTTACCTGAACCTTATCGACGCTGTCCACGGCAACATGGATAAGATGTACAAGTACGTCGCTCTGCGCAAAAAGATGCTGGGCGTTTCCGAGCTGCACATGTATGATGTCTACACTCCCATTGTTGCAGACGCAGCAGAGAAGATAAGCTTCGAGGAAGCAAAGGAGACCGTTCTTGAGGCTCTGGCAGTTCTGGGCGAGGATTACACCGACCTGCTCAGAAAGGGCTTTAACGAGCGCTGGATTGACGTTTACCCCAACGAGGGCAAGCGCGGCGGAGCATATTCCTCCGGCAGCTCCAGACCTCATCCCTTCGTACTGCTCAACCAGAAGGACACTCTGGACAGCATGTTCACCATGGCTCACGAAATGGGTCACGCACTGCACAGCTACCACAGCTGCAAGTACCAGCCTGTTTCCACCAGTGACTACGTTATATTCGTGGCTGAGGTTGCATCCACCTGCAACGAAGTTCTGCTTATGCGCCACCTGCTTTCCAAGACCACCGATAAGAAGCAGAGAGCATACCTTATAAACCACTTCCTCGACCAGTTCAAGGGTACTGTATACCGTCAGACCATGTTTGCTGAGTTTGAGCTTATGATGGGTCAGATGGCAGAGCGCGGCGAGACTCTCACTGCTGAGGCTCTGTGCCGGAAGTACCATGAGCTTAACGAGCTGTACTTCGGACCTGATATGGTTTCCGATGACGGCATTGCTATGGAGTGGGCAAGAATTCCTCACTTCTATTACAACTACTATGTGTTCCAGTATGCCACCGGCTTCTCCGCCGCAGTCGCTATCGCTAACCGCATCCTCACCCTCGGTGAGAGTGCCGTTAAGGACTACAAGCGCTTCCTTTCCGGCGGCAGCAGCGCCGATCCTATCTCCCTGCTGAAGCTTGCCGGCGTTGATATGAGCACTCCCGAGCCTATCAACTCCGCTCTCAGCCTCTTCGGTGAGCTGATTGACGAGCTGGAAGCTCTCGTCTGAAAAAAGCACAAATTCTTAATTTAATAGACCGTCCGGCGGGTAAATTCTTGCCGGACGGTAGTTTTTTAGCCGATTCTACTCTGAGTAGAGTCCGATTTTACCAATTCTACCTCATAAATAGCAGCGGTATAGTAGGCCGAAACCACAGTAGCTTGCTTTTCTTCTGACAGTATGGTAGAAATGTATAGCGAAAACAAGGAGGCAGAAATATGAGTTTTGAAATCGTTACGGATACTTCTTCCAATCTACAAAACAGCGTTGTTTCGGAATACTCCATAAAGAGAATTCCTTTTTCATACTATGTTGACGGCCAGGAGCACACCTGCATGGATACCGACAGCTTCGACGCGGAAGCCTACTACGCCAAAATCAAAAGCGGCGTTAAGGTCACAACGTCTCAGGTAACCCCACAACGATTTGTTGAAAACTTTGAACCTATACTGAAAGAAGGAAAAGACATTCTGTTTGTCAGCATGTCATCCGGCATCAGCGGTTCCTGTTCTTCTGCCGGTATTGCCGCAAACCAGCTTAAAGAGGATTACCCCGACAGAAAGATAGAAATAGTTGACACTATGGCGGCTTCTCTGGGCGAGGGTCTTGTTGCTGTTGAGGGCGCAAAGCTCCGTGACAGCGGCATGGATATAGAAGAGGCTGCACAGCGCCTTAGAGAAATGGCAGTTAAGATGTGCCAGATATTCACTGTTGATGATCTGATGCACCTGCGCCGCGGCGGCAGACTTTCAAACCTCTCTGCCATTGTGGGTACTGTGCTTCAGATAAAGCCTTTGTTAAAGGGCGACTCCGAGGGCAAGATTGTTGCCTTCCATAAGCTCAGAGGCAGAAAGCGTGCCATTGAGGCTCTGGCTGAAAGATACGACAGACTGGCGGTTGACCCTGAAAATCAGGTGGTCGGCATTGCCCACTCTGCATGTAAAAAGGATGCGGAGACTCTGGCAGAGCTTTTAAAGAGAAATAATCCCCCCAAGGATATAATGCTGGTGGATTACGAGCCTGTTACCGGCTCTCACGTAGGCCCCGGTGCTCTTGCACTTTTCTTCCTCGGCAACGAAAATGTAAGAGAAGAAAACTGAATTTTGTGGATAATTTAAGCGGCAAAGCTTCGGCTTTGCCGCTTTTTTGTATCTTGCAGGGGAAAATGTTGAAAGTTATAATAATTTTAAGAAAATCCTGTTACATATTAAAACAGCTGACGTTTATTTATATGAAGAGACTTTAGTGAAAGGAGCTTTGGTGTGGAGGACAGAGATATAGTGGAGCTGTACTGGGCCCGTTCTCAGCAGGCTATTGAGGAAAGCAACGCAAAGTACGGCAGATACTGCCATACTATCGCCCTGAATATATGTATGAATATGGAAGACGCAGAGGAATGTGTCAGCGACACATGGTTTAAGGCGTGGAATTCCATGCCCTCAAAGCGTCCGGAAAGGCTGAGAGGCTTTTTAGGAAATATGACGCGAAACCTTGCCCTTGACCGCTGGCGGGAAAAACACCGTAAAAAGCGGGGCGGCGGAGAAACCGAGCTGGCACTGAGCGAGCTTTCGGAGTGCTTTCCCGCTGATACTGATGTGGAAAAAGAGCTGGAATTTAAAGAGCTTGAAAGGGCCGTCGGGGAGTTCGTGCGTGAATTGCCACAAAGGGAAAGGCGGATATTTACTGCAAGATATTATTTCCTCTCACCTATCGGGGAAATAGCCCAAAGACTTGACGAGCGGGAGAGCCGCACAAGAATGACGCTGTACAGACTCAGGACTAAACTCAGAGAAGCACTGGAAAAGGAGGGCCTATGTTAGAAGAATTCAAAGCTTTGAAGGCAATGCAGGGCATTGACGAGGATATTTTGGAAGACACGGCGAAATTTATGGGCTATGAGGATAAAAAAGTCATAAAGCTCCGCCGGAAAGTCTGGCGTACTGCCCTTATAGCGGCGGTTATAATCAGTATGCTTATTGTAACGGCTGCGGCTGTTGGTATATCTATCCACATGCGAAAGCAGGAGGAAATAAGAAATAACTACAACATAGATAAAAATAATGTCGCATCATATAATCAGTACAGTGTGCCGGAAAAGCCGGAGGGAAAGCTCACCCTTTTATCCGGCATAAATGACGGTGAATTCTATCGGCTTTATGCAGATTACTCTCCTATATCAAAGGAGGAAATGGAAAAATACATTTTGCAGGAGCTGACCGGAGAGGAGACTGAGTTTTACAGTCTGGGCTTTAAGGTGGAAGAAAGGGGCGCAGAAAAAACAGGCGGCGTTGCTTTCTTTAATATAAAAGACTGGGATTTCAGACCGGAAGAAATGACGACCGTAACTCGAAACGGTGAAACAGTCAGCGTGCCAAATGAGAAGGCAAAGGTAAGAAAAATACTTGAGCAGAGCTACGACGAGGAAACCCAGACCGCAACTCTGGAATTTCATATTTATATGAAACCATTAGAGCCGGGAAAGGAATATGAGCTTGTTTTATATTCTCTCAGAGAGTACGGAGAACCTGCGCAGGGGCTTATGACTGAGCGCAGGGAAGAACTGGCAAGGGCGAAATTTATTCCCTCTGAGGCACCGGCAAAAATCCTCCGTTTCCCAGAAGCTGTGGAGCTTACAGGGGAGAGGGGACAAAGATTTTCTTTCACAGGCTGTGAGCTTTATTCCACCGGTGTTATCTGGTATGTGGAATCTGTAAACGCCGACAAAATCTTCGACACCGAAAAATACAACCGGCAGGAAATGAGCGAAAAAGAGCGGGAAGAAATTTTACGCCTTGAAGCTGACTTTATAAACGATGTGGAAGATTATGAACGGACAGCCTTTCTCACTATGAAAGACGGAAGCATAAAAGATCTTACTAACGGAAATTCCGGTGGCTACTTTGACGGCATCTACCGCCCCAACTGCTTCTGGGGCGGCACGGAGACCGTGGATGTAAATGAAGTGGAGAGCATAACAGTGGGTGGTAAAACCATTCTGATTTCAGAATGTACGGATAAAAAATAAAGAAAGGAAAGTAAAATGAAGCTGAATAATTTCTTTAAGA
>JAHHRQ010000042.1 GCA_020025715.1 Oscillospiraceae bacterium
AATTTATAGTTGCCGGTAAGTCTTTCCTTTGCACCCTCGGTGTACATGTCGATAGCACCCACAAAGTCAAAGCGCTTGCCCTCTGCGTTTTTATAATAGTTACCGAGGAGCTGGAAACCGCCGCATATGGTGAGGAAGGTAATTCCGTCCTCAATGGCGGCTTTAATTTCATCGGCTTTTCCACGTCTCAGCTCATCTAAAAGAAGCTGCTGCTCAAAGTCCTGCCCGCCGCCTATAAATACAAGGTCAAAGCCTGCAAGAGATTTGTTTGTGCCAAGGGGGATGCGCTGAATATCAACGCCGATATTTCGCCACTGAAGGCGCTTTTCCATACAGGTGACATTTCCCCGGTCACCGTAAAGATTTAAAATGTCGGGGTACATGTGGCATATTTTAAGTTCCATTTGTCTTTCCTCCAAGCTCTTATTCCCAGAACTCTGCTCCGCCGCAGCGCTCTATAATATGGCTGCGTACTTCCAGCATGGCGGTGTAGGTAGGCATGATGAATACCGGATCATCCTGCTGAGAGATAAAGTCCACAAGCTTTTCGTAGTCTCTTTCCATGAGGATGTTTTCCTCGGGGATGCCTGTATATTTAATTCTGACCAGCATCTCGGGTGCTCTGTCACCGGAAACCACAACCTTGCGCAGTCTGCCGCCCATTGCGGTAAGACCCTCAAAGTCTGCATCCCAGATCCAGGATATATCTGTTCCGTCGCCGCTTTTATCGTTAAGGCAGATAACAAGGACGAACTTTTCGTCAATGTTCTGAAGAAAATCAATTACCTGATCGCAACCGGCAGGGTTTTTAACCAGCATCATTTTTGCTCCGGCCTTTCCCAGCTCAAACTGCTCCATACGGCCGAAGCCGCATTTGAACATACCCAGTGCTTTAATGGCGGTTTCCTGATCTATGCCTATTTCGCACGCTGCTGCCAGAGCGCCTACGGCGTTATATATGTTGTACATGGCGGGAAGATTTATGCGGACAAGCTGTTTAGAGCCTCTGATGTTCATAATAACGGTGCTGTGGTCACTGGCATGCTCCAGAATATCCTCGGCGGCGTACTGAGCCTCATGGCGCTTATAGCCGCACTTGGGGCAACGGAAGCCACCCAGATGACCGTAGCTTATATAGTCATATTCATACTCGGTCTGGCAGCGGATGCAGTGGGTAGCATCGGAAATATCGGAGGGACGGTGCTCACCGGCAGCTCCTTTGTTTATGCCGAAGTAAACAATTTCGTTGGGTACATCCAGAGCCAGAGAAGAGGTGAGGGAGCAGTCAGCGTTAAGGCAGCAGATAGCATCGGGTGCCTGCTTGATGCCCTCTCTGATGTTTTCCAGAGTGTGGGTAACTTCACCGAAGCGGTCAAGCTGGTCTCTGAAAAGGTTTGTAACAACTATTACTTTGGGCTGAATTTCTCCGAAAACCCGTCTTGCGGCGGCTTCATCACACTCGATGACGGCGTATTCCTTCTTCATTTTACCCCCGACGGAACAGTTCATAACAAATTCCGTTGTAATGCCGCTTATAAGGTTTGCGCCGGATTTATTGGAAAAGTAGCTCTTGTCCGCAAGGGCAAAGGCCTCTTCTATCATTCTTGCAGAGGTGGTCTTGCCGTTGGTGCCGGTGACGGCCACGGTCTTTACATCTCTTGCCAGAATTCCCAGAAGCTCCGGACAAATCCTGAGGGCTATTCTGCCGGGCATGGCAGTGCCGCCACGGTGGAGAAGCCTTGAGAGAAGGCGGAGGAGTTTACAAACTATGATGGCGATAAATGCTTTAAAATTCATATACTATGCTCCTTTAAAAGCGCTCGATTATCTCATATATAATAAGCTATGTAATTATACACTCAAATATATATTATACCACGCACAATATACATGAGCAAGAAATATATGGGGATACAGTGGGTAAGAAAGGTGTGGAAAAAAGAAAAACGGAGCGGCTCTCCCGCTCCGTTTTCTATATGTTTGAGGACAAAATGAAAAAGAAAATTTTTTACTTGCAGGTATTATAATAGCCCTCAGATGTTTCATAAAAAAGCGTAATTTTGTTACAAAAATGTAAAATGAATAAAAATCAGTCAAAGGAAAGATTCCAGACGCAGTTTTTCGGGATAATATCCCTGTCGGCTGCAATGTAGGGCTCACCATCTTCTGAGGGACTGTAAACAATGACTTCCTCAACGCCCAGAGCCGCGCCTATGGAGGAGGCAACAATATTTCGCTCCGATTCGTCTGTGCAGATAAGCTCACGGATTATGCCCTTATCGCCGTCCTTGTAGGCAGCGGCAATGCCGCAGCCGGCAGCATAGAAGCCGCCGCCGTTTTCTTTGCACAGTATTCTTTCAAATTCAAGGCTGGGGTAGGATAAATGAAGATGAGGCACATCTTTTAACATGTTTTCACGCCACAGCATATATTCCGTTGCGGAGAGGGGCATGAAAAGCTCCAGAGGGTCACTTTTTATTATCTCTTTTTTCCGCCGCAGCACGCATTTTACCCCGATAATCTCCTCATACCAGTGGTAAAGGCTCTCTTCTGCCGGAAGAATGGTTATAATATCCGCCTCACGCTCACGGCCTTTTTCTGCGGCCGCTTTTGTAAGTGCGGCACCTATGCCCTGATGCCGGAATTTATCGTCTACCGCAACGGCGTAGATGTAGGCACAGACGGGGGCGTGCTCATCATCTGCCAGAACCTCTCCCGTACCGGAGAGCAGCTCCTGACCGCAGAGAACGTAGGCGGCACCTGCAATGGTGCCATCTGCTTCTGCCACAACGCCTGTTCCCATGTCGCCCAGCATACGGAAAAACTCACTTACAAAATGCTCCTCATCGTCAAAGTTTCTGATCCATAGGGCGGTGAGAGCTTCAATATCGTCGGGGTTATATTCGCGGATGAGAAAATCACTCATTCTTCCACCTCGCTGTATATTTTTTCAGTATATATTCAGGTTTATACGAAAGCTTGGACTGGCGCAGCGGAGGCAGGCCCATGTCGTCCTCCCGGTTTATATATTTTAAATCGGGATGATTTTTCATTACCATGCGGCAGAGCTCACGGCATACCATGGGATATGCGCCGTTTACTGTGGGATCGGCTTTTTCAAAGTGAACATTGAAGCAGTCGGAATTTGCCATTTCACCCAGAGAAAAGCCCATAACCTTTCCCTCGCTCAATAAAATTCCGCCCTCCATGTCAAGCTGCTCATATACTCTGAACGCCTCCTCAATAGCCTCCTGCTCGTAGCTTATGCTGTCGTCAAGGCGCTGGCTGTTTGCGCTTATCCATTCTCTAAGCATGTCGAGACACATGGGAATATTTTCTCTTGTTATAGGTACAAATTCCCATTGGTGCTGAGCCTCAAAGCGGTTGCAGTGGTTTTTCTTGCCGTGGAGAGCCTTGCCGGAAAAGGTGGAAAGCTTCTGAGCAAGATATATATAATCGGCGGCATCCTCCTGCTCCTCAAAGCTGAAGCAGCCGGGATACTCCTTTTCCAGAGCCTCAATGTGCTGCTCCGTCACACCCTCAAGGATGAGGGGACAGCCGATTTCATGTGCGTGGTCAATAAGTGCATCCATAGCGGGCTTTAAAGGCCCCTGACCTATGGGGTAGACAAAATAAGGGGTTTCTTCATAGCAGAGCTTTACCAGAAGTCTGCCGTCAAAGGGACAGAGGTACTGCTTATAGTATTTATCCCAGATATACATGTTTCCGAAGTTATAATCGGCGCTGGGGCTGTTTTCAGTCATGACAATCTTGGTTACCCAATCCTTGTCACTCAGTTCGATTGGCTTAAATTCTAACATTTAGGGTCTCAGTATGTTCTATCGCAGACAGAACGTATCTCCTTTCTAATGGCCCTTAGATCCATAAAGGCCTCCGGTCTTTTGGAAACATCCCGCAGCAGAGCGGAGGGGTGATAGGTGGCCATAACTCGGCGGCCGTCTATATTAAACCATTCTCCGTGCTCTTTCGTAATGCGAAAGTCCTGTTTTATTATGGCCTGAGCAGATATTCTGCCCAGACATACGATGATTTTCGGGTTAATAAGCTGAACCTGACGGGAGAGCCATTCGCGGCATGCGTCCTGCTCCACATTCAGCGGGTCCCGGTTTCTGGGCGGGCGGCATTTTACGATGTTGGCAATATAAACCTTTTTCCGGTCAAGGTCTATCATTTCCATCATCTTGTCAAAAAGCTGTCCCGCAGGGCCTACAAAAGGAACTCCCTGTATATCCTCCTGTTCTCCCGGCCCTTCGCCTATAAACATTACCTCTGCCTCAGGGTTGCCGTCACCGAAAACAAGGTGCTGTCTTGTATCCCCCAGAGAGCAGCGCCGGCAGCCGGCGCAGTCATGTTTAAGTTTATCCCATGTGTCCATTTCTATTCCTCCGTACCCTGAGCCAGTGAAAGCAGAATATCCCGCTGGTTAAACTGGGGAAATTCCATAACGTAGTCAAGCAGGAAAAGCAGCATTTCTCCCAGCTCTCTGCCCCGCAGACCGATTTCCATAAGGTCATTGCCGGTTACTGCAAGGTGCTTTAAGGAAAAACATTCTCCGCTTTTAAGCACAGCCTTAAGCTGCTTCTGGTAGCCGCCGTCTCTCAGGGCATCCCCGCACATGGCGGCGCAGCTTACGGCATCAACGCCGTATTTATTTAAAAGCCGTTTCCAGCCCACCGGTGTATCGGGACATTCCGGGTCTTTTAACATCTGGGCGGCACCGTTACACACCTTTATACTCCGGTTATCAAGCTTAAGCTTTGAAAGAAAATCTTCCACCGATTCTATGCAGCCGTAGGTTTCCAGTAAAAAGCTGAAGCAGGTCCAGCGGTTTAAAGCTTTTTTGGGAAGCTTTCGCAGACTGCCGCCGTCATCAATAAGCTGGGGACGGGAAATAAGATAGCTGTCTAAAAGACCCAGCTCTATAAGCTCAAAAATCTTTTCCGGAGAACGGCTCAGAAGAATTTTCTCCATTTCCTCCCGTATGCGCTCGGCTGCAATGTTTGCGGCTAAGGGAGCTTTAAGCTTAATTGCTTCAAGGGTTTCTTTCTCAATCTCAAAGTTCAGACGGGCGGAAAAACGAACTGCTCTGAACATTCTCAGCGCGTCCTCTTCAAAGCGGCGCTCCGGCACGCCTACTGCCCGGATAAGGTGATTATCAATGTCCGAGGTTCCGTTAAAGGGGTCCGCCATAAGCCCGTCAGGGGAGAAGGCAATGGCGTTCATGGTAAAGTCTCTGCGGCTTAAATCCGTTGTGAGATCGCCCACAAAGCTTACCATGTCAGGATGACGGTGGTCGGTATACGCCCCCTCGGAGCGGAAGGTAGTGACCTCGGCAGAGCGGGAATTTATTTTTACCGTAACTGTGCCGTGTTTTAAGCCGGTAGGCTTGGAGTCCGGAAAAATCTCCATAACCTGCTCCGGCAATGCGCTGGTGCTTATATCCCAGTCCTGAGGGCAGCGGCCCATAAGCATGTCCCTTGTACAGCCGCCCACAAGAAAGGCCTGGTGGCCTCTGGATTGGAGAGTAACAAGAATGTGTCTTACATATTTCGGAGGATAAACGGCAGGCATCGGCTCACTCCTTTTTTAATTTTATAACTATAAGAAATAATATGAAACCAAAGAGCATAATAATGACTTGCAAGAAAGTCCGATGGGTATTATAATACACATTGGCTTTGTATGTACATTTTAGCATTATGACAGCTAAACATCAATACCCTCAATCCCTGAGGGCTTAAATCCGACCGATTTTTCACATGCTTTTTGCATATGTCATTTTACATACATGGGTCGGCATTATAAATTCGAAATGGAGTCAGATATGTCAGATTTTTCAAACTACCTTTCCCCCGGCAGAAGAGGTCACCTTATAGGCGTGGGCGGAGTTTCAATGTCCTCCCTTGCAGACCTTTTAAGCGGAATGGGACTGAATATTACAGGTTCAGATATGAATGAAGGCCCCAACCTTAAAAACCTGAGAGAAAAAGGCATCAAGATTTTCATGGGCCACCACGCCGAAAATATTACAGACGATGTGGAGTTCGTTGTCCGCACCGCCGCCGTACACGATGATAACCCCGAAATTATAGCAGCTCACCAGAAGGGTATTCCCGTTTTCGAGAGAACTCAGGCCTGGGGCGCAATTTCCAAGGACTACGCAAATGCTCTCTGCATTTCCGGAACCCACGGTAAAACCACCACCACTTCCATGTGCACCCACATTCTCATGGCAGCAGACAAGGACCCCACCGTTATGATAGGCGGCACCCTGCCTCTGCTTAATGCAGGCCACAGAGTAGGCCACGGCAACACCATAGTTATGGAGGCATGTGAATACTACAATTCCTTCCTGTCCTTCCACCCCACTGTGGCTGTTATCCTCAATATTGAAGCCGACCATCTTGACTTCTTCAAGGACCTTGAAGATGTGAAGCGCTCTTTCAGAGCTTTCGCCTCCCGCGTTCCCGATGACGGATATATAGTTGCAAACATTGATGATGAAAACACTATGGACGCCCTCCGCGACATTGACCGCAAGATCATCACCTTCGGTCTTACCAGCAAGGCTGATGTTTACGCAGAGAATGTCCGCTATATAGGCGCAAACAGCGAGTTTGACATTATGTATAAGGGTAAGCTCTTTACCAGTGTCACCCTCCATGTTCCCGGCGAGCACAATGTTAAAAATGCTCTTGCCGCAACAGCTGCCTCAATCTGCCTCGGCGTTAAGCCCAACGCCGTAATGTACGGTCTTGCAGGCTTTACCGGTGCCGGCAGACGCTTTGAATTTAAGGGTAAATTCAACGGCGCCGACGTTTACGATGACTATGCACATCATCCCGGTGAACTGGGCGCTCTGCTGGACGCTGTGGAAAAGCTTAACTACAAGCGCATCGTTCTGGTTTTCCAGCCCCACACCTACACAAGAACCGCCGCACTTTTCGACGATTTCGTGGAGCAGTTAAAGAGACCCGATGTTCTGCTGCTGGCTGAAATATTTGCAGCAAGAGAAAAGAACACTATCGGCATTTCTTCCGCCTCTCTTGCCGAAAAAGTGGAGGGAGCAAGCTTCTTTGCCAGCTTCCCCGAGCTTGAAGCAGAGCTGAGACGCATCGCATCCCCCGGCGACATTATTCTCACTGTCGGTGCAGGTGACGTTTACAAAATAGGCGAAAATCTTGTAAAGTGACCTATTTTTGCCGCGGCAAACTTTCACCTTATGGTAAAAATTACTAAAATCGCAAAAAGCCGTTGACAAGTGTAATACACTAAATTATAATCGAATTAAAGTTTTTGAAAGGAGCGTACTGAGTTATGCGTTTTGTATCTACCGTTAACAACAGCATGATGGCTATGATGTACATGATGAACATGTGCATGATGATGCGCGCGCAAAAATCCAGTTCGCCGACTTTCTAAGAGCCATCAAAAGGAAATTTCAAGTAATTTTCAGGCCGGGAAGCTAGCGAGCTTCCCGGCCTTTTTGTTTTCCTGTGAAATGTAAATTATTGGGAGATGATTTGAGTGATAGAGCTAAAACACCTGTGTAAAACCTATAAGACCTCAAGCAGAGACATTGTAGCCCTTGAAGACATTAACCTCAAAATCGAGGACGGAGAGATTTTCGGTATAATCGGTCTTTCCGGTGCAGGCAAAAGCACCCTTGTCCGGTGTATAAACCTGCTGGAAAAGCCCAGCTCCGGCGATGTCATCATAGACGGCAAAAACATTACCGCCTTAAAGAAAAAGGAGCTTTTGAAGCTTAGAGAGTCAATAGGAATGATATTCCAGGGCTTCAACCTGCTGGAGCAGAGAAACGTGCTTAGAAATGTGTGTTTCCCCATGGAGCTTGCAGGAGTGAGCAAGAAAGAGGCTCAGCAGAGAGCAAAGGAGCTGCTTAAGGTGGTAAGCCTTTCCGACAGGGAAGAGTCCTATCCCTCCCAGCTTTCCGGCGGTCAGAAGCAGAGAGTGGCTATTGCAAGAGCGCTTGCAATGAAGCCCAAATATCTCCTCTGCGATGAAGCCACCTCAGCTCTCGACCCCACTACCACCCGTTCGATTCTGGAGCTGCTGAAAGAGATTAACCAGAAAATGGGCGTTACTATCATCATCATAACCCACGAAATGAAGGTCATAGACCAGATATGTGACAGAGTTGCCGTTATCGACAACAGCCGCATTGCCGAGGAGGGCAAGGTAAGCGATGTGTTCGCAAAACCTAAATCCAGCATTGCAAGAGAGCTTATCATCCCTCAGGACAGAGCGGTTCTGGACACCAAGGGCGGCAGAAAGCTCCGTCTTACCTTTGATAATCTCCATTCCAATGCCCCTGTAATTTCAAATATGGTTCTTGAGTGTCAGGCTCCCGTAAACATCCTCTTTGCAGACACCAGAGAGTTTGAAGGCGCCATTTACGGACATATGATAATCGAACTTCCCAATGACAACCGTCAGGAAGAGAAAATAATTTCATGGCTCAAAGCCAGCAACATTCAGTGGAGAGAGGAGGATTAAGATATGTTTTCAGAAATGTTTTATAAGCTCTGGGATAACAATCTTATCCAGATGGGTATATGGGAAACAATTTACATGACCGTGATTTCAACAGCGGTTGCCTATCTTTTAGGCCTGCCTCTGGGCATTATCTTAAATGTCACCGACGAGAAGGGCATCTGCCCTATGCGCTGGGTAAACAGAGTGCTGAGCGTTATAGTGAACTTCTTCAGAAGTATACCTTTTATAATCCTCATGATAGCCATGCTGCCGGTGGCAAAGCTTATTGTCGGTACATCCTTAGGTAATAAAGCTACCATAGTAATGCTGATAATCGCCGCCGCACCTTATGTGGCAAGAATGGTTGAGAGTTCCATAAGCGAAGTGAACTCCGGCATCATCGAAGCCGCCCAGTCCATGGGCGCAAGCAACTTCCAGATTATCTGGAAAGTGCTCCTGCCTGAGGCAAAGCCCTCTCTTATAGTAGGAGCAGTCATATCCATGGTAACCGTCCTCGGTTACTCCGCAATGGCAAGCACCATAGGCGGTAAGGGCCTCGGTCAGATAGCCGTTGTGTACGGACACCAGAGAGGCAATTCCGACATCATATGGATATGCGTATTTTTGACTGTAATTATCGTTCAGATAATTCAGGAGCTGGGTATGTATCTTGCCCGGCGCACAGATAAAAGAGTAAGAAACTAAAAAGCATTTGGAGGAAATTGAAATGAAAAAAACTATTGCACTTATCTTATCTCTTGTCCTTGTTGCAGCACTGTTTGCAGGCTGCGGCGCAGAAAAAGCACCTGAGGAAACTCCCGCACCCGAAGCAGCAGCTCCCGAAACCGCTGAAAACGAAAATGCAGCAGCTCCCGAAAACGAGACTGAAGCAGAAGCTCCCGCAGACGGTCTTGAAGTAATCAAAGTGGGCGCAAGCTCCGCTCCCCACGCTGTCATCTTAGAGCAGGTCAAGCCCGTTCTGGCTGAACAGGGTTACGATCTCCAGATCGTTATCTTCGATGACTACATCCTGCCCAACACCGCTCTCAACGACGGTGAGCTTGATGCAAACTACTTCCAGCACACCCCCTACCTCAACTCCTTCAATGCTTCTAACAACATGGATCTTGTTGCTGTTGAGCGCATCCACTACGAGCCCTTCGGCATCTACGGCAACGGCGTTACCGATCTGACCAAGCTCCCCGAGGGTGCAACCATCCTCATCCCCGCTGACGACTCCAACGAGACCAGAGCTCTTCTTCTGCTCCAGCAGGAAGGCCTGATCGAGCTCCCCGAGGGTGTTACCGCTGAGGGCAGCGTTACCACTCTGGACATCGTAAACGCTAACGGCTACGACGTACAGGCTATCCCCGCAGACACCGTTTCCGCACAGCTTGAAAACTCCGCAGAAGGCACTATCGCTGTTATCAACGGCAACTACGCTATTCAGGCAGGTCTGAAGGTAGAGAACGCACTGGCACTTGAGGCAGCTGACGGTGATGCAGGCCAGACCTACGCAAACGTTATCGCCTGCCGCAAGGGCGACGAGAACAGCGAGAAGATTCAGGCTCTCGTCAAAGCTCTTTGCAGCGATGATGTTAAGAACTTCATGGATTCTGAGTTTAACGGCGCTGTAAAGGCTGTTTTCTGATTGAAATAACAGAAGCTTTAAAAGCCCTGTCCGAGAGGACAGGGCTTTTTTTATGCTTATTAAAATTTTGCTTTGTTGCAGTTTTTGTGTTGAAAAATTTTTTTTGATATTTATAATACACTTAAAATTTCGCATCAGCGGAAATAAATATAGAAAGAAGATGATTTTATAAGCAGCGAAAAGAAATACAAAGCCCTTGCGAAAGTGGTTAATATAGGCACCACCAAGAATGACCTTTCAAGCGAATATTCACGCAGCAAAATGGCTTTTGTGGAATTTACGGATTATAAAGGCGAAACGGCAAAGGGCTCTTTCAAAATAGCCGACTCACCGCTCTATACTACAATCAGAATAAACAGCGAAGTGGAAATAGAGTACAGCGAGGGAAATATTTTAGGGGGTTATAATGTTTTCCTCCTGAACCCTGAGCTTTACAAGAGAACACCTACCCCGGAGGAGCTGGCACCCTATAAGCGAAACAATAAGAGAGTATTAAAGCAGAGCCTTATGGGGATTGCAGCGTTTTTCATTACGATAATACTTTATGCCATTACGAAAAGTCCCTTTGCGATTGTCGCTCTGTTTGTTGCTACCTACTTTATTATGAAGTACGGTTCAGCACAGGAAAAGGAGGATTCTAACAAGTTCCTCAGCTGGACTGATAAAGAATAGAAAAGCGATTAAAGAATAGAAAAGCGATACCCATTTGGGTATCGCTTTTCTTATTTAATTTAATCCCGGCAGGTAAAGAGAATTACCTGACGCTTTGCGGCTATCCGCCTTAAAAGTTCGATTGCCTGATCGTAGCGCTCACGGTCAAAGTTGACTAGAGCGTCGTCGATTATCAGGGGACAGGTTTCGCCCTTGGGCAGCGCAAGCTCGCACACTGCAAGCCGGACGGCCAGATACAGCAGGTCATAAGTGCCGCTGCTTAAATACTGGGAACCTCTTGCAACTATATCCTCATCCGTGCGGGTGGAGGCGGAGAAGTCACGGTTAATAAGCACATCCTCGTATTTTCCTCCGGTGACGGCTGACATGTATTTTGCAGCCAGTTTGCCGATTTCCGGTGAAAAGCGGGTCTGCATTTCCTTGTCAGCTTCTGCAAGGGTTTCTATTGCAAGGCTTATGGCGGAATATTCCCCCTCTACCTGCTCGTAAACCTCTTTCATGCAGCTGAGTTCACTGGACAGCACCAGCGGGTCGCCCATGGCGGAGAGTCTGCCTTTAAGTCCTGCAATCTGTGAAGAAATTTCCTCAGCCTTGGTTCTTGCCGCTGCAAGCTCACGGCTGAGGCGGGCTGCTTCGGAATTGCCCCCTGCGAAGTCAAGCTGAGTCAGAGCCTCGGTTTCAAGGTCGGCCTGCTTGTCGTGGCAAAGGGCATAAGCCTCTCTTGTCTCATATTCGCGCTGTTCTGCCTCCTCAACCGCAGCACAAAGCCGTGTGTGCAGCTCCAGAACAGAATATATATCTTTAATTTCCGTCGCTCTGTATTTTTTCAGTATAAGCCGCGTTTGCTCCTTGTTGTTCATGTCGCCTTGCTTCATCTTCGCAAAACGGAGAAGCAGGATAACTGCGGCAACACAGAAAACGCCGGCCAGAATAACGAACACTACATTTGCTTTGGTGGTATAAACAGCGGCAAAAACTATTGCCAGAATAAAGCACAAAATTGCAGGCAGCATTACGAAAAAGCTCTTGCTTGTTTTTTCCAGAGCCTTTAATTCCGCAACGTCGTTTTGAACCTCTTCTTCCAGTTCCTCGGCGGTTCTGTCACCGAAGCGGCTTGAACGAAGCTCCTCCCGCTTTTCGGAAAGCTCTGCCATAGCCCTGTCGTGCTCGGCACTGCGCTCTTTAAGCTCATTGCGGCCGGAATTAAGGCGGCTGAGAGAATCTTTTCTCTGGCGCTTGCGGCTCTCGGTAACGGCAATTTCAAGATTTAAGCAGTCCTGTCTTGCACTTAAAAGCTGGGACTCCATCTGTTCCAGAGTGCTTAAAGCGCCGCTCATTTCGTCCAGTGCCCGTTCGGTATCTTCAATTTTGACCTCAAGCTCCGGCAGGTAGCCCCGCTGATTATAACGGCGGCGGCGCTGCCATGAGCGAAGCCGCTCATCACTTTCGGTGTATGAGCTGCCCTCCTCGCCGGTGGCAACAATGGAGCTTATCCGCTTTTCAAGCTCCGGACTTCCGCTTACCGCAACCTCACCCTGAGGGATGTAGGCGCTGCGGTTGAAAACGTCCTTGGAGACCCCTGTAAGCTGTTCGCCTGCGTTGCCGGTGGTAAGCCCCTCAACCTTGGTGTTGGTGCCGGTGTATACGGCGGTAAACTCCCGCATGGGAGCGTTTTTCGCTCTGGAGCTGCGGCTGATGGTAATATCGCAGCCGTTTGAAACCAGATCCATGCTGCCCTCCATGGGAGCGCCTGACCATGGCGCATAGCGGAGCTTATCCGGCAGAGTGCCTTTTCTTGCTCTCTCTGAGCTGTCAATGCCGTAAAGCATGGCGCGAATAAAGGCGCACCATGTGGATTTGCCGCTTTCATTGGGGGCGTTTATGATATTTAATCCTTCGTGAAATTTCAGCGTCTCATTTTGGAGCTTTCCGAAGGAGGCTGTGGCTTTAACGATCTTCATGTATTACAAGCTCCTCCCCGTTGTCAAGAGCGGCAAGACCCCAGCGGGCCGCCTGCTCAATCTCCGCTCTCTCTGCCTCACTGCCTGCCTTGCGGTAGCGGTCGTGGAGCTTTTTGAGGAAGATTCCTCTGAGACTGTCCTCTCCCGCCTTTTCCCACACGGAGCGCATGGGCTTCGTCTCGTCTCTGAGCTGAAGCTCAAAGAACATGTGGGAGAGCTTTTCGTATAAATCTTTAATATCAGGGCTCTGCTCTGCGTGACCCTTTAAAACTATACGGTAAATGTCCCGTACAGTGTCATCGGGGAGCTGGCTGCTGATTGCTATAAGAGGGTCGGAGTCGGTGACATCCACGTTTAAAATCTCATACCGCCGGGATGCAATGGAAACAGGGGTGAGGGTGCATTTGTCGTCTTCAAATTCAACGATATTTACAAACTTGTCTCCGGTTTCGTCAAAGCCTCTGCCCTCGGGGCAGCCGGGCCATGAATAGTAGGTGCTTCCCGCCTTTTTAAGGCCGCATGCCTTGTGGATGTGACCCAGAGCCACATAATCTATGCCGCTTTCTTCAAGCTGCTTTTCGCTTATGGGATTATACACGGAGTCGGGATTTCCCACCTCTCCGTGGATGCACATTATATTATAGTAGCCGTCTTTTTTCTCTGCCCTGAAATCTTCTAACATAGGGCCGCTGTGGCTGTCGGTAAAGGCGGCACCGTATATTACGGCGCTCATACCCGGCAGTTCCACTCTGTCCATCTGGGATGAATTGAAAATGTACACATTTTCCGGCAGTTTAAGCCGTGCATATGGACATTTCGGGGTATAATAATCGTGGTTTCCCGGTGCAATGAATACAGGGGCGGGAATGTTGTTGAGCGCCCTTGTCAGCTCTTCACCGGTTTCATAGTAGGCTTTTGAACTGTCCAGCAGATCACCGCTGAGAAGCACCAGATCAACGTGCTCCCGCAGGCTCAGGTCTGCAAGCGCGTTCAGCAGCTCCCGCTGCTCCGCCCTGCGGACGGCGGCCTTGCCTCCGGGAAGTCCCTCAAAGGGGGAGTCCAGATGCAGGTCAGCCGCGTGAAGAATTTTAAGATTTCTCATTTAAGTCTTATCCCCTCTGCCTTGAGGCATTTACCTGTGTTTTCGTCTATTTCAAAAATGCAGCCCTCCAGCTTGCATGGGCCTTTTGCGCTCTCGTAGCGTCTGGGAGGGTCGCCCATGAATTTACCTATGCTCTGCTGGGGGTCAACGCCCAGAACGGAGTTAATGGGGCCTGTCATGCCAAGGTCTGTAATATAGCCGGTGCCCTTAGGCAGAACAGAGGCGTCTGAGGTCTGCACATGGGTGTGAGTGCCCCATACGGCGCTTGCCTTGCCGTCTAACATGTAGCCCATGGCGCGCTTCTCGCTGGTGCCCTCGGCGTGAAAATCTACCAATACTATTTTTTCCCGAATTTCCTGAAAATAGCCGTCAGCTATCACAAAAGGATTGTCGGTGTTGCTGTCCAGAGTAAAGCGGCCCATAAGGTTTAATACGCATATATCCCCGAAAGGCGTGCCGTAAACACCTATTCCTTTTCCGGGGCACTGGGGGCCGAAGTTTGCAGGACGGAGAATTCCGCCGCATTCATCCAGATATGGGCGAAGCTCGGTTCTGGTCCATGTGTGGTTTCCCAGTGTTATAACATCGGCACCTGCGCGGAAAATGAAATCCGCCTGTCTGGGGGTGATGCCTACCACATTTGCGTTTTCGCCGTTAACCACGGTAAAATCAATGCCCTGTGCTTTCTTATATGAACTGAGGTTTCTGTTCAGATATTCAAGACCGGGCTCACCGCATACGTCGCCCACAGCTAAAATCCTGATACTCATTGCATATCCTCCATTTTAAATCTCATTATATGGTTATTATACCACATTTTACATGAAAGCTTCAACGCAATAAATGCACATAATAGGACTACATAATGTAATTGGAGGTAAATTATTTATGAACAAGAAGAATATGTACCTGGGTGTAGGTCTGGGAGCTCTGGCTGTTGGCACGGCAGCAATGATTATGAAGCCCCGCAAAAAGCACAAAATGAAAACCGCCATGGGCAAGGCTTTAAAGACTATGGGGGATGTTGCAGACTCAATTTCCGACACTATGGGCTGGTAAAACCATGCCTTGCGCCGTAATTTAAGGGAAAAAACAAGAAAAATTAAAAAAATTTCAAAAAACCCCTTGCATTTTATTTCAGACTGTGCTAATATAATCAAGCTCTAAGAAATGCGCCGTTAGCTCAGCTGGATAGAGCGTCTGGCTACGGACCAGAAGGTCAGGGGTTCGAATCCCTTACGGCGTGCCAA
>JAHHRQ010000043.1 GCA_020025715.1 Oscillospiraceae bacterium
ACCAGGGGAGTGATACCCTCGAATTTCTTAAATACGTTTATGAAGTAGCTGGAGTCCATGTAACCTAAGTCGAGAGCAATCTGGTTTACACTGTCGTTAGTTTCACGCAGACGCTCTTTTGCCCACTGCACCTTCTGACGGTTCACGTAGTTAATGAAGTTCTCGCCGAGCTCACGGCGGAAAAGACGTGAGAAGTAGCTGGGGCTCAGGTGGCAGAGCTGGGCCATGTTGTTCATGGTGACCATCTCATGCTGATGATTGTTTACATATGCAACAGCGGGGTATACAGGGCTGCTCTTGGGCAGGTCAGGTTCAAATGAGGATGCGTCAGCAGAGGCGGGATCACGCAGCTCCTGAATGTCATGTATGGAGTTGGGCTGATCGCTGTTGCTGTGAAGCAGAAACTCATAGGTGAGAGCCTGATTTTCACTGTTTACAGCTCTGTCTATTATATAGTTGATAATTGAGCTTATTGTTTCGGCAATCTGGAGAATACGTTTATACTCCATTTCGGGAAGCCTGTCGTATTTATCCATAAGGTCGGCTCTTGCAACTTCACTTTCAGCCTGGAATGAGCTGATTTCGTTTACAAGGCGCTCAACCTTGGCGTCAGTGTCAGTAGATGGAATTTTCACCTGTCCGAACATGACCGCGCCGAGGTAACGTTCACCGACCAGTACTGGAACGGCAACGTCAACAATGCCGCAGTGGCAGAGATATATATAAGGACGGCCCAGACGTACAGCCTCAAGACCGGCCAGAGCATCGCAGCGGTAGCAGCGCTTTCTTGAAATGGGGTTTTCTCTTATGATGCTGCAAAATTCTGTTCTGCCGCTGTGCTTGGTTATGGGGTTTCCTTTAAAATCAATAGTTACGATGGCAGTGCCGGTAAGCTTTGCCAGCTCGTCCTGAATTTTTTCCCATAATGGTATGTCCAGAAGTGATTTTAAATCAAATTCTCTTCGTCCCACCTTATAATACCTCCAGATTTTATATTACAAAAATATCATACATAATTATCATATTTTAGTATACTTTAAAATAAAAAAATATCAACTACATATTGATACCCAAAAATAAGACATATATGCTGTAATAATATAAAAAACGACAAAAAAGAAAGAAATCAGTCGAAATATTGCGACCGGCAGATAAGAAGTCTAAAATTATAAACAATATCTATATTACGGCAGTTAAACATATAAGAAAAAATACTCAAATTCCGGTGTTTTAAATTACAACAATTTTTTAAAATCGAAGGATGAATAATATTCCATTTTGTGTAAGTTCGTGCCTCAAAAAAGTGAGTATATGGAAAGTATTTTTGCGTTTGTTGTGTTTTACAAATTAAAAGAAATGCGATATAATAGATAAAATATATAAAGAGGTGGTTTTAAACTTTGCTTATTCTCATATTTGCTATTCTTGCCGCCATTGCCACGGTTTTATACGGATTTTTTGTAAGTGCTGTGGTATGGCAGCTTATTCTTGTATTTTTAGGCTCATATATCGCAATCAACGCTTTGTTTGTCCTTTTCTTCTACCTTGGAAGTCTCAGCGTGGACCGCTCAAAGCCAATGGAAAAGCAGAGCAAAATATGCAGAGCTGCATGCTATAACATTATAGGTCTTGCCTGCGAGTACTGCTCAATCCGCACCACAATTATTGATGAAGACAAGCTTCCCAAGGATGAAAACTTCCTGCTTATAAGCAATCATCGTTCAGCCTTTGACCCGCTGGTAATTATGGACAAGCTGAGAAAGTATAACATATCCTTTGTTTCCAAGCCCTCCAACATGGAAATGCCTGTTGCGGGCCGCATTGCTCACGGTGCAGGCTTCCTGCCTATCGACAGAGAAAATAACAGAAACGCACTGAAAACCATTATTCAGGCCGCAGATTATATTAAGCGCGGCGTCTGCTCTATGGCTATCTACCCTGAAGGCACCAGAAACAGAGGCGAGGAGCTTCTTGACTTCCATGCCGGCAGCTTTAAAATTGCTCAGAAGGCCGACTGCCCTCTGGTAATCAGCTGCATTACAGGTACAGAAGACCTTAAATTCTGGCGCATTTTCAGCGGAAACAAGGTTAAGGTTAAAATTCTTGAAGTAATTCCGGCAGAAAAGGTTAAGGCAATGAACACAGGCGATCTTGCCGAGTACAGCCGCAATCTTATAACAGAAAGTCTGCGTAAGGGAATCTGACATGGAAAGAAACGCAGTAATTACCGGCTCTTCCCGAGGTATCGGCAGAGCCATTGCAGAAGCTCTGGCGGAAAATGGTTGGGGAGTCTGCATAAACTATATTGAAAGAAAAGACATGGCGGAAGAGCTATGTAATAAGATTAAAGCCAAAGGCGGCAGAGCTATTGCCGTAAGTGCGGACGTTTCCGACAGAGAACAGGTGGACGAAATGTTCAGAAGGGCTCGGGCTGAGCTTGGCGAAATTTCTCTGCTTGTAAATAATGCCGGTCTTTCTCTCCATTTACAGTTTCAGGATACTGAGCCTGAAATGTGGAAAAGAATTTTCGACGTCAACTTTTTCGGCTGCGTAAACTGCATAAATGCGGCTTTACCATACATGCTCCATGAGCATGAGGGCATAATCATAAATATGAGCTCTATCTGGGGTCTCCACGGCGGCTCATGCGAGTCCGCATATACCGCTTCAAAGCACGCGGTTGTCGGTCTTACCCGTTCTCTTTCCGCAGAGCTTGCCCCCAGCCATATAAGAGTGAACGCCATTGCTCCCGGTGTTATTGAAACCGACATGATGAAAGGGGAGCTTGACGAAGAAGCTCTCGAAAATCTTAAACTGGAAATGCCTATGGAGCGTTTCGGCACTCCGGAAGATGTGGCAAAAGCCGCTCTTTATATTGTAGATGCCGATTACATGACTGGACAGACAGTAGTTCTGGACGGGGGATTTATGATATAAAATCCGGAATTAAACAGCATTATAAATCCCGATCTGTTAAAGGTCGGGATTTTTTTCAATTTCACACCATTGCTGCTCCCTTGTATAAAATCAAAGCATTTAAGGGACAATATAAATACACCCTACATATGATGTATTGGGCGACAATTTCCGGAGTGTGAAAGAAATGGTCAAACGAGGAGATATTTATTATGCGGATTTAAGTCCGGTTGTGGGCAGTGAGCAGGGAGGAATGCGTCCGGTTCTGATAGTTCAGAACGACACAGGCAACCGCCACAGCCCCACCGTCATTGCCGCTGCTATAACAAGCCAGACAGGGAAAGCCAGACTCCCTACCCATATAGAGCTTTCCGGCGCAAGCGTGGGATTAAACAGAGACAGCGTAATTCTGCTTGAACAGATACGGACAATAGATAAGTCGAGACTGAGAGAGAAAATGGGGAAGCTGGACGAGGGCACGATGAATGAAGTAAATAACGCCCTTGCTGTCAGCTTCGGACTGGGTGCAAATTAAATACCGCAGTAATGTTATGAATATAAAGCTCTGCTCATATTATTGAGCGGGGCATCTTTTTTTAGGGAGGTTTCGAGTTGGAAAAGAAAATCTACATAGAAGGCACGGAGCGGGGAAGCCTCTTTATTAAAAAAGAAGGCATGTATACAGTTCTCCACGGTGAAATCTCCTCAGATGGGGAGCTTATGCGGCTTTATTTACATGGCGGCGGGGAAATTTTGCCCCTTGGACTAATGGAGCCTAAAGGTGAAAAGGCAGTTTTCAGAAAGCGTTACAGCAAAATGGAAATGCAGAAATTCCCGAAAAAAATTGAGAAAGCCCTTGCTGTTCCCTATAATCAAAGCCCGCCGGTGCCTGAAAAAAGCGAAAAACCGAAGCCTCAGATTATTAAAATCCCTGAGCCTCAGCGAAAATCCGAATACTGGAAAGAGGAAAACGGGAGCTTATTCTATATATGTGATGAGGGGCGATTTCTTGCCCTGCCTGCGGAACTGAGGAAAAAAATCCCGGGGCTGCGCCTAAAAAAATACAAAAATCGACAATATATGCTTTTCCGCTATTGAGAAAGAAAAGGGAATATGCTATAATCAAGTACTACATGATAAAACTTGGGTAAAGAAAAAACGGAGGCATTTGATATGCAGATGACAGATATAATCGCCAAGAAACGGGATGGCGAGGAATTGAGCACAGAAGAAATAGCATTTATGATAAAGGGCTACACAAAAGGCGACATTCCTGATTATCAGATGTCAGCCATGTGCATGGCAATTATGCTCCGTGGTATGAGTGACAGAGAGACTCTGGATATGACTATGTCTATGACCAATTCCGGAGAAACTCTTGACTTGAGCCCCATTAAGGGTGTCAAGGCCGATAAGCACTCTACCGGCGGCGTAGGCGATAAGACAAGCCTTATACTATGCCCTATGGTTTCTGCCTGCGGAATGAAAGTTGCCAAAATGTCAGGCCGCGGCCTGGGACATACCGGTGGTACTATAGATAAACTGGAAAGCTTCCCCGGATTCACAACCGATATGACCGAGGAGCAGTTCTATAAGAATGTTAATGATATAGGCATTGCCATTATGGGGCAGACTGCTGACCTTGTTCCCGCTGATAAGAAGATATATGCCCTGAGAGACGTTACCGGCACTGTACCTTCCATTCCTCTTATTGTAAGCTCCATAATGTCCAAGAAGCTGGCATCCGGCTCTGATGTTATTGTGCTTGACGTTAAGTGCGGCAGCGGCGCATTCATGAAAACTCAGGATGACGCTGAGAAGCTTGCAAGAGGCCTTACCCGTATAGGCAGACTTGCAGGAAGAAAGTGTGCAGCTGTTATTACCGATATGGACCAGCCTCTGGGCCATGCAGTCGGTAACGCTCTGGAAGTTAAGGAAGCTATTTCCGTTTTAAGAGGCGAGGAGAAAGGCGACCTGCTTGAACTCTGCCTTACTCTGGGCGGACTTATGCTCACCGAGGGCGGCTTTGCAGACAGCATAGAAAAGGCAAGAGAAATGATGCTGGAGACTATTTCTAACGGAAAGGCTCTCAATAAGCTGGCTGAAATGGTTGCAGCTCAGCACGGCGATAACAGCGCTGTGTTTGAAACCTCTCTTCTGCCCGAAGCTAAATATAAAATCCCTGTGTACTCCACCGAGGCAGGCTATGTGCGCGGTATTCAGGCCGAGCAGGTGGGTCTTGTTTCCATGCACCTTGGCGGCGGCAGAGCCACTAAGGACAGTGAAATTGATCTGGCTGTGGGTGTTGTTCTCAATAAGAAGATAGGCGACCATGTCTATGACGGTGAGCTTCTGGGAACCATCCATGCAAATGACGAGAGAAAGGGCAGAGAGGCCGTTGAGCTTCTGCGTAAGTGCTACCGTTTCTCCTCCGAAAATCACAGCCGTCCCAAGTTTATAAAAGACATCGTAAGATAATATAAAAAAGGTGCGAAAAACGCACCTTTTTTCTCGTCTCCATAAAAGTAAAGCTCCGTATCCAAGATACGGAGCTTTATTTTTATTATTCAGGTTTGTGAGTTCTGAGATACTGGAGAATCTGGCTTAAACCGGCGGAGTTAATGGTTTTGCCGTTAGCGCCTGCAAAATCAGAATTTAAAGTGCCGGAAACATCACACACAACACTGCCAAGATCGGCAAAATATGCGCCTGTACTGCTGCATACTGCCTTGACCCATTCTTCCAGATCGTTTGCCATTGCAACTGTAATGCCGTCAAGTGAGGGATAGTAAGAAGCAACGGAAGTAGGACCGCAGAGGATAATGGTTGTATCAGGGCTCTGAGCCTTGATGCCGTTTATAAGTGCGGTGTAGTTTGCAACAAAATCAGATTTGGTTACATCTGCAAGACCGTCCATACCAAGGGCAACTACAAGAGTTTTGGGCTTTGCCAGACCTGCTGCCGCAGTTGCGGGCATTACAGTGCCGTCACCGGGGTAGACGATGTTACATTCTGCAATGGTTGAAGCGGGAATATTTCCCGGCTCGCTTGCCCATACCTGACTGGTAGCAATGCCGCCGGTAAGAAGTCCGTTATCTCTCAGACCTATAAGTGAGCTGTCGGTTAAGAAAGTAAGGCTGTCAATGTAGGCCTGACCTGCATCGCTGCTTTCGGGAAGAACTTTTATTTCGCCGGGTGTAAAGCCTGCGGCATCTTCGCCTTCTTCGCCCTCGGCAGTACCTTCGCCGTCTTTTGAACCGCCTTTATCTTTAGGCACTCCGTCCAGATATAAAGTACCGTCCTCTTGCTTGTCGGGATTTTTTGCAGCGGAGGCAACTATGAAACCTACGAGCAGGGCAACCAGACACACCATAATAGCTACTGCCCATATCATATTTTTAAGCATTGATAATTTACTCTGCATATACACGCCTCCTCATAATAAGCCCATTATACAGCAAATATCCGAAAATACAAAGACTTTTTTATGGAAACCTTACAAACTGTCTTTAAAGGAAGATTTAACGTATAATCTGTTGAAAAGCCACAGCTTAAAAGAGAACAGAAAAAGCCTCCGGCATAAAATGTCGGAGGCTTAAATTTCTTAATTTACAGGAAAGTCAAATTAAACATTCCGTGTTTTAGCTGCACATTATTCCTGTTCAGCTGCCTTCTTGGCCTCTTCGATAACCTTCTGCTGAACGTTGCCGGGGGCTTCCTCGTAACGGACAAACTTAAGGGTGAAGGAACCGCGGCCCTGAGTCATGGAGCGCAGGTCTATTGTGTAGGTGCTCATCTCGGCCATAGGAACTTCGGCTTCAACGGTCTGCATACCGTCCTCAGCGGTCATGCCCAGAACGGTACCGCGGCGCTTGGAGCTGATGTCGCTCATAATATCGCCCAGACTTGCGTCGGGAATGGTGACGTTCAGAAGTCCGATAGGCTCAAGAATGGTGGGCTTTGCCTTGGGAATACCGTCCTGATATGCAAGGCGGGCGGCAGTCTGGAATGCCATATCATTGGAGTCAACGGGGTGGTAGGAGCCATCGTACAGAGTGGCTTTCAGACCGACCAGAGGATAGCCTGCCAGAACACCCTTAGTGACTGCGTTTCTAAGTCCCTTTTCAACGCTGGGGAAGAAGTTTTTAGGAACGGAACCGCCGAATACTTCCTCGGCAAAGATCATGTCGTCCTGCTCTTCCTGAGGCTCAAAGCGAATCCAGACATCACCGAACTGACCGGAACCGCCTGACTGCTTCTTGTGGCGTCCGTGGGCTTCAACTTTAGCCTTAATCTTTTCGCGGTATGCAACCTTTGCGGGCAGAAGCTCGGTTTCCACGTTGAAGCGGCTGCGGAGCTTTGCGCAAAGTACGTCTACCTGAATATCGCCTGCGCCGGAAATGACCATCTGGTGAGTCTCGGCGTTATTATCCAGAGTAAAGGAAATATCTTCCTCGTTAAGTCTTGCAAGACCGGTAGCAATCTTATCATCCTGACCCTTAACTTTAGGTGCGATTGCCATGGAGTAGCAGGGCTCGGGAACAACGATACCGGGCAGAACTGCCTCACTCTTAAGGTCGGTAATGGTATCGCCGGTGGCCCAATCCATTTTACCTACTGCAACTATATCGCCGCTGCATACTTCCTTAACCTCGGTGGGGTGTTTGCCGCACATGGTGTAAAGACGGCCCAGCTTATCGCGGTTGGAGGTGCGGGCATTGCGCAGAGTCATATCAGCCTTAATCTCGCGTCCGAGGTTCTTAACAAAGCTGTACTTACCGAACTGGTCGGATATGGTCTTAAATACAAAGCCCAGAATAAGATCATCGGGATTTGCGTTTCCGGCCTCAGCAGGGTCGGGAACGTAGTCAAGGACACCGCGAAGCAGAACCTCGGTACCGATATTCTTCATTGCGGAAGATGCAAATACGGGGACAACGTTTCTGTCCTTGATGCCGATTTTGATACCGAGATCGATGTCTTCCTCAGAAAGCTCCATGGCGTCAAAGAATTTCTCCATGAGTTCCTCAGTAGCGCCGGCAGCGGTCTCCATAAGACCCTCGCGAAGCTCCTCAACCTTATCTGCATCAGCGGCCGGAACTTCAATCTTTGCAGTCTTACCGTCCTTGGTCTGGTATGCAAGCTTATGTACTATATCTATAACGCCGGTTCCGTCAGACATAGGAATGGTTACGGGGCAGACAGTGCTGCCGAATTTCTCTTTCAGTGCATCAAGGCACTTGAAGTAGTCGCCGTTTTCCTCGTCGCACTTGGAGATGACGAACATAGCGGGCAGATTTGCATTTTTAAGATATTTCCATGAGCGTTCTACACCGACGGAAATGCCGTCCTTTGCAGAGGCTACGATAACGCCGGTCTCAACAGCACGGAGGGCACAGTGTACTTCACCGACAAAGTCGAAGTATCCGGGGCAGTCCAGAACGTTAATTTTGTTGTTCCCATATCTCACAGGCGCAAGTGAGCTGGAGATACTGATCTGACGTTTGACTTCTTCAGCGTCATAATCGCAAACAGTGTTACCGTCACTAACTTTACCGAGGCGGTCAATTATACCGCCGACGAACAGCATACTCTCGGCAAGACTGGTTTTACCACTGTTGCCATGGCCCATAAGGCAGATGTTACGAATGTTTTTGGTTTCCATTTGTTGCTTCCTCTCTGATAGTTTAAACGTATATCTGAAACAGCTTTTTAAGCTTTCCAGTAAGTGTATATATTATACACTATTTGTCAGTTTGTTTGCAAGTACAATATTGTGAAAAACTCCAAAGAGTGAAACAAATTTTGGCGATTTTTCAGTTTTTTGAATAAATATTTAAAACGGAAATAAAAAATACAGGTCTTCCTATAAGAAAGACCTGCATTCAGGATAATATGATTTAGAATTTCAGGAAAAAGCTCAGTACAGCAACGGGTAAAAACCAGAGCAGCATGTAAAGGAGTATAAAACTTACTCCCACATAACCGAGACTCAGGAATCTGATAAACACAGTCATGATGCCGAGAACTGCGGAAATAACGGTAATAAGAATGTTCAATCTTGTTGCAACGAACATGCTTCTACCGGTATCTGCCATGTGGATAAGGGGTCCCAGACCCTCTCTGCACACAACAGCTGCCACGCGGCTGCGCTCGCCGGGCTTTGCTTCGGAAATCTTGAAGCGCTCCACATAAGGCGGGAAATCGTAACCGTCAGTTGCAAGATCAAAGCTTTCGTGGAGCATTTCGGGGCTTATATTGAAGTCACGAACTGCAAAAATCGGGTGCCGATTTGAACGCATAAGACCTACAAGAGCTTTGCGAACCTTATCGTCAGCGGTATACTTCATGTTAAATATACCGTATAAAATTCCGTCCACAGCAAGAAGCACAGAGCATTTCTCGATAAGGCGGAAGGGGAGCTGAACGTTCATAAGCCTCATAAGCTCGGTGCCGCCGCAAAGCACGGTTTCACCGTCTATTATGCCCTTCATACCGCCGCCGGGGAGAAACTCAAAGTTTTCCACATGTTTTGGTGCACAGTGGTTTTTCTCCATAAGCTCACCGAAGCAGGAGGCAATACCTGCGCCGGACGCGCCTATCATTGTGCCTGCGTAGGAAATTATCTTTTCAGCGGAGGCGTTTGAGAAAATGCGGATGTCTTCGATTTTAACGCTGCCCTGAGGGAACAGATCTCTGTCAGTTACTACAAGGTTCTTGCTGGAACCTACTTCACAAAGTCCGGACCAGCCGGCGATAGCAGCGCCGCTGAAGAATATTCTTGCAGAACCTACAAAGTAGGGAAGTGCGAAGCACAGCAGTGCGCTTACAGGCACGGCAGGTGAAAGAATTGCAGTAAAAATGAATATAAATTCAGCCCAACTCTTTTTGGCAGCGCAGACAATGAGGGTCAGAAGCAGGCCGAAAATGAGAAGTAAGGGGCAGATTTTCTGGAAAATATTCTCATCCGGAGCCTCTTCTTCGCTGCGCCGGACAAAGCCTTTAGAAGGCATTCTGGATTTAAGAAGGGTAAGTCCGTCACCCTTTAAGCCGCTCTCACCGCTTATGGTATAGGACATTTTTCCGATTGCAGGAACTCTGAGGGATTTTCTAAGCCCTTTTGCACTCAGAAGAGATGAACCTAAAATTCCAAGCAAGGATAAAGACGAGAGAACACACAAAGGAGTGTGGGCAGTTCCGAAGCTTCCGGAGCTTACGGCTACTGCATCAATGCTTGTGAGCAGACACAGCACTGTTGCCATGGAGTCTGCGCCGAAATGTCCTCTGAATATCTTCAAAATTGCATTTGTAACTACATCAAGGCTCATTACCATAATCCCGAGCTGGAGTGCCATGCACATGGCGGCCTGAACCTTAAGGGTTTTCAGCATACCGGGCAGGGGGAAACCAAGGGAAATATAGGTAAGTATTGCCAGAAGTATCAGAGATATACGGAAACGCAGCTTTAAAGAGTGGATAAAGGAACCATAATACTTTGAAGCTGACATGGGAGCAACTTCAGGTCCCAGATCCTCATCGCTATCCTCAATAGTACCGCCGTCGGCAACTGCGGCACCGGGATTTCTCAGCTTGTATATTACACCGGTAACAAGACCCAGCAGGTATTCCTTGAAGCTGGGGAAGTCATCGTCATATGACAGAGGCTCTTTGGGAGCGCTGTAATCATTGAAAGGAGCATAGCTTCCGGTGCTGTCGGTAAAGTCCTTAAAGTCTACACTGCCGATGTATTCACGGCCTTCGTCATTAAAGTCAGGTTCGGAGTTTTCCTGCTCTTTTTCTTCTTCGGCGGCCCGGTCTTTTTTCCACAGCTTTTTGCCAAAGCGCTTTTTACGGGGCTTTTCTTCCTCCGGCTCCTCTGTTTCTTCCTCATCAGTTTCAGAGGCATACTCCATTGGGGGAGTTTCCGGCACGGGAATGTAGTTTGGCTGAACAGGCGGGATATAGTTTTCGTCGGGGCTTAAGTCAAGCTCACGGCCGCCGTAAACCATAGTTTTTTTCTTTTTTCCGCCCAGATTAAAGCGAGGGTCGAACTCCTCAGCCGCAGGCTCTTCTTCACCGGAAGGCACCAGCTCATCGTAGTATTCTTCACCCTCGTCAGCGTAACGGGTATTGTCATAATACTCATCTCCCTGAGGGTACTGAGTATCATTATAATAATCTTCGTCCTCAGTATACTGAGCATCGTCGTAATACTCGCCGTCATCAGCATACTGCTCATCACCGTAATACTCTCCGTCTTCGGCGTACCGGGTATTTTCTGAGTACTCTTCACCTTCGTAATACTCATCGCCATCGGCGTACTGGTCGTCGTAATACTCTTCACCGTCGGCGTACTGGTCGTCGTAATACTCATCGCCCTCGGCATACTGAGCATCATCATAATACTCATCGCCCTCGGTATACAGACCGTCATCGTAATACTCGCCGTTCTGGTCGGCGTACTGGGTATTATCGTAATATTCTTCGCTGTACTGTGCATTATCTGCACTATCGTCCTCGTTTACCGCAGCGTATTTACTGCTGTTTCCGGGGATGTACTCTCTGACTTCGTCTGTCTTAAAGCCTGAACGGCCTTTGGGGTTATATACTTTTACCCCGTCGTCGTCAAGCTGTGAGTCGCTGTCGAACCCTGCACTCTGCATACCGGGCTGTCCGGTTATTGCGTTATCATGCTCGGCCTGCTGCCGTAATTCGTATTCAGCGAGAATATCGTCTACCGATACATCATATTCATTTTTTCTCATCATATCCTGATCAGTGGCCATTTTTGTCTCTGCCTTTCGGGATTATTCCTGAGAATAATTATGGAATAAATTAGTTAAAATAAAATTATAAACTGCGCTGTCTTAAAACCTCATACATTGTTACTGCCGCAGCAGCGGAAGCGTTAAGAGAGGTAACTTTGCCCTTCATGGGAAGGCTTACAATAAAATCGCAGCGCTCACGTACAAGTCTGCCCATGCCGTCACCCTCGGAACCTATAACAAGGGCCAGAGGACCGGTGAAATCGGTGTGCCAGAGGTCGGCACTGCCTTCTGCGGCGGTACCGTAAATCCAGAGGCCTTTTTCCTTAAGCTCGTTTAAAACGGCGGGGATGTTGGCAACTCTGGCGATTGCAGCATGTTCGGCGGCACCGGCGCTGGCTTTATCAACAATAGCGGTAAGACCTGCGCTGCGGCGCTTGGGGATAATAAGACCGTGAGCACCTACGCACTCTGCGGAACGGATGATAGCGCCCAGATTGTGAGGGTCGCTGATTTCGTCGCAAACTATGATGAAAGGAGCTTCGCCTCGCTCTTCTGCGATTGCGAGAATATCATCAACGGTGCTGTACTCACGGAGACCGGCAAGAGCGATAACGCCCTGATGAGCTTTAGTAACGCTCATGAAGTCAAGCTTCTTTCTGTCAGCCTCAACTACTACTATGCCCTTTGCACGGGCTTTAGATGCAATAAAGCCCAGAGTGGAATCAACATCACCGCGGGCTATGAATATTTTATCTATGGCGCGGCCCGCTCTCAGGGCCTCTATAACGGCATTTCTGCCTTCAATAAGTTCGTTTTTAACTTCGTTATCTCTGTCCATGGGTATACTACTCCGAATTCTATGTATTTAACTGCATAATATCACAACATTATGTAAATTAAAAGTGTTATTTTAATTATTTACAAAATTTTATAGACTTTGCGCTTGCAAAAGGCTATTATATAAGAAAATAATGGCTGTTTAGCCTTTTTCAGGAGAGATTATTTAATGAGAGACCCGATGAACCATATAGAGCGCTTCTGCTATAAGCACCCTAATTTCGGAATTCCCAACCTGATGAAATATATCACGGTTGCAAATGTAGGATTCTGGATTATAGGTGCTATAAATCCATTGTTTTTGAGCTATTTAAGCTTTGATCCTTATGCTATACTCCACGGGCAGGTCTGGCGTCTTGTGAGCTTTATGCTCTATCCGCCCAGCTCCGGACTTTTTGCGCTGCTTGCGTTTTACTTCTATTACTGGATAGGAAACACCTTGCAGCAGTATTGGGGAACACCGCAGTTTAATATATACTTCTTTACCGGTGTAATCCTTACTATTGTTTATGGCTTTGTTATCTACTTCATTACCGGAATTTCCATACGCCTTACCTCAACCTTTATCTACCTTTCCATGTTCTTCTCCTTTGCGGCTCTTTTCCCCGACATGGAGGTACTGCTGTTCTTCATTCTACCTATTAAAATAAAGTACCTTGCCATATTTGACGGCGTGTTCTTTATTTTCAGCATTATTACCGATCCCTTCCCCCTAAATCTGCTGCCTCTGGTTGCTGTGTTGAACTTCCTGATTTTCTGCGGCGGAGATTTAATCCGCAACGCAAGACCCAGAAAGGTTTCTTCCAATTCAGTAAACTTCCGCAAGGCTTCAAGGGAGATAAGGAAAGAGCAGAAGCAGAAGCTTTACACTCATAAGTGTGAAGTCTGCGGCAGAACCGATGCTGACTTCCCCAATCTGGAATTCAGATATTGCTCCCGCTGTGCAGGCTACCATTGCTTCTGTGAGGATCATATAAACAATCATATACATTTTACAGAGTAAAAAATAAGAGAGCCGGCGGTAATCCGCCGGCTTTTTTAAAAAATTTCAAAAAAATTAGAAAAAATTGAAAATAGTGCTTGCATTTCCTAAAAGTATGTGCTATTATAATCAAGCGCTGAGGAAACAGCGAACAAAATAAAACAAATCCGGGTGTAGCGCAGATGGTAGCGCGCTTGAATGGGGTTCAAGAGGCCGCTGGTTCGACTCCAGTCACTCGGACCAAAAAACACAAAGAACTTTTGTTCTTTGTGTTTTTTTTTATTTTATTCTGATAATTAAAAAAAGCAGCCTGCTCTTTTGAATAAAAAACGCAAGGAAGCTTTTTTATTTAAAAGCTAAGAAGTCTGCATTGTACACGACCGGCTGTATTATTTTATTACCAAATCAAAATCTGGAAGGTTATGAATATGATTAAACCGGTAACTCAATCGGATATGATGCAAGCTGCAATCATCCATTCCGAAAGCTGGAAAGAATCTCACAGAAATATCTGTTCCGCAGAGTTTGTCGCAATCCATACACCGGAGCGCCAGAAGAATTATCTGGAATCAGAGATTGCAAAAGGCGCACAACTCTATATGCTGATTGACGAGAAGCCTGTCGGCATTGTCTCTGTTCAAGGCAGTCTGATTGAAAATCTTTACGTTTTGCCCGACGAACAGAATAAAGGATACGGAACACAATTACTGGAGTTTGCTGTTGAAAAATGCCAAGAATTACCCTTGTTGATGGTTCTCAGCACGAATGACGGAGCAAGGCGGCTCTATGAGCGTAATGGATTTCAGCTAACAGGAAATATTGTGACACATGCCGGGGGTATGTGCGAGCTTGAGATGTGTCTGCGTAAGGAATAAATTCCGGTTCAGCAGGCAGTTATAATAACAAAAAACGTAGTGCATCGAATTTCGATACACTACGTTTTTTATTCGTTTACTATGGAGCATACGCTTGTAGCTCCGGTCTATGCCTATTACGCCCGGAGGAGCGCCCGCCG
>JAHHRQ010000044.1 GCA_020025715.1 Oscillospiraceae bacterium
AAAAAATAACTCCGCTTTTGATTTCTCAAAAGCGGAGTTACTATTATTTAATTAAGCTGCAATCTGAAAATCAGACCTGCTTGGGGGGATACTCAAGACCGATGCGCTTGCACTGTCTTTCGGGATCCCAGAAGAAGTGCCAAGAAACGAAGTTCTTGATACGAGCGGTGTCAGCAGGAGACCAGGTAACCAGTTCACCCTTCTTGTACAGCTCGTCGATCTCTTCATCGGAGTAACCGAAGGAGGAGAGAACGTCTCTGTTGTGCTCACCGAAGCAAGGAGCAGAAGCAACGATCTGAGAAGGATTCTTCTTGAAGATGTTGGTGCAGCCAATACCCTTCATTCTACCGAAGCACTGGTCTTCCCACTCAACGATGTTCTCACGAGCAGCGTACTGAGGATCGTTCTCGATATCTTCAGGACCGTAAGCTCTCTGGTTAGGAATGTTAGCTGCAGTGAAGATCTCTTCCAGCTCATCAGTGGTGTGCTCTTTGCAGAACTTAGCGCAGAGTGCATCTGCCTTCTGTCCACGGGGCTCCATGATGGGGAATCCGGTGCAATCCTTGGGGATGCCGGGAGTCTTGCCGGGAGTACCCATGCCGATGATAGGATAGCCACGAGTAACAGGGCCCTGTCCAACGATAGCAACGAACATTGCGCCGCCGTCCTTGGTCTCGTAGAAGGAGAAGCAAGCAGCCTTATCGCTCTTGTTACCGGTACGGTAGGGAACAGGCTCGCCCTTCTTGGGATAGCCGATGTTGAACCAGGTTGCGGGATAATCGTCCAGCAGAGTGAACATGTTATCGTACATAGCAACGTCGCAGGAGTCGCCTTCGCCGGAGTGCTGAGCACCGATGTAGCCAGCCAGAGAAACCATGCATACGTTGTAAGCAGTCATGAAGTCAGAGATGTAGGGGTTAACCTTAAGAGGTGCGGATGTGGGGGACTCACCGTTCATGTACATGTAGCCGCCCATTGCCTGACCGGAAACATCGTAAGAAGCCTTGTTCTTGTAAGGTCCGAACTGGCCGTAACCGGAAACGTGAACGATAGTCAGAGCCTTGTTGTGCTTCCAGCAAACGTCATCGGTAATGCCGCGCTTTGCATAGCTGCCGGGACGACCAGCCTCTATCCAAATGTCAGCCCACTCAATGCACTTGAGGAAGATTTCTTTACCCTTCTTGGAAGCGGAGTTAATGGTGATGGAGTACTCGTTTCTGTGGTTCTGAGCCCAGGACATAGTACCTCTGGTCTGGCAAGCGATGGTAGGAGCCTCAGCCTGCAGAACCTTTGCGCCCATGTGAGCCATCAGGCAGCCAGCGAAGGGGCCGGCGATGTTGGTGCCGGAAACGAAAACTTTAACACCTTTAAGTACACCGAATTCAGGATACTCATTGAATTTCTGAGTAAGCTTGTTATTAATCTGTTTTACTTCCATTGGAAACATCCTTTCATAATGTAGGTAAAATTATATAATATCCCACTTTTATAAAGCTAATGGAATATACATACTTATTAGGCCTGCTTTTCAGCCTTTGCGTGAACGCTGGGGAGCATGAAGCAGACAACGATACCAACTACAACGCAAACGAGCTGAACGATTGCAACAAAGTGCAGAGCGCTTACAGCTGCAGCGGGAACTGCCATAGCAGCAGACTTGTTAGTCATGTTGGTAACGAACATAGGAACGAAGATTGCAACGCCGAAGGGAGCGCACATATCTTTGAATACGTTGAAAGTACCGGAAGCGGAGGAGGACTCAGAAGCCTCAACACCGGACATAGCGACCTTCATGAAGATGGTGATGTTACCGCCGAGACCGAGACCGACAAAGAACAGAGCACTGCCCATGCCGAGAACACCGGAGGTCTCATTGATTATCATCATAATACCGGAACCGATTGCAACGAATACAAGTGCGACAGCAGCAACAATCTTGGGCTCCTTCTTATCGGCCATGGGTCCGAGTACGATAGTACCGAGAGCCATACCGAGGTATTCAATAGACATTGCAACGCTTGCAACAGCTGCCTTGTCAACAGCATAACCGAAACGGATAATCTCGGTCAGGCATGCAGTCATAAGACCCTGAGTAAGGAACATAACAACAACGGGAAGAACGAAGTTCTTGCGGGCCATGAACTTACCGTTAAGAATGGGGCTTTGAGCTTTCTTCTCAACAAAGAACAGGATAATAAGACCAACAACTGCAACAGCAATAGAAAGCAGAGTGGACATAGAACCCCAGCCGGACTGCTGGCCGAAGGTGGGAACACAAACAAGTGCACCGAACATAAGCAGAACGAAAACAGCGCCGAACCAGTCGAAGCCTTTCATAGAACCCTTGGGGAGATTGGGGTTGTCCTTAACGAAAAGAAGGCAAACTGCAAAAGCAACCACACAGAATGCAACGCAAATCCACATGATTATACGCCATGCATCAGGACCGCCAACTGCGTTCATGATGATACCGCCGACGGTAGGTCCAAAGATAACCATACCGCAGGAGAGAGCCATGTAAATAGTGAAGCCCTTACCGATCTTCTCAGGAGGGAACTCCATCATTATGTAAGCCATAATCACAGGAGGAATACCAGCTGCACCGAAACCGGCAATAAAGCGGGCAACTAACAACATGTTGACGTTCTGGGGGCAGATTGCCAGGCAGAGCTGACCAACTGCGTAAATACCGAGTGCCATGAGGAGCATCTTTCTACGGCCGATAGCACCACCGAGTTTACCAAGGATAGGTGCCATAGCTGCTGCTGCAAGGGAATAAGCCAGAGTAATGAATGTGAGTGAGGAGTCAGCATTCCAAGCTGTTGCGATTGCAGTAGGGACAGGTGCGCCGAAGCCGCCACAAAGGCTAAGAACGGCTGCGACTATTGCGTAGGGTATGAAGCCTTTCATGTAAGATTTCTGCGTAGAATTTTCCATTTTATAAACCTACTCTCTTTTATTTAGTTGTTTTTAACAGATCAGATCTGTTTAAATACTTCGTAAGAATGATCTTCTTCTCTCTTGGTATTGCGGTGAGTGTTGTAATTTTCAAGATCGTTCTTTTCTTCGGGGAAATAGAGGAAAGTGTTGTCGCCTGCGACTACACGGTCTACTATCAGCCACTTGCCATCGCGCTTCTCCCAGCGATCGATGTCACGGCAACGGGCCTCAACAGTGTAGCTGCCGGTTTTTCCCTTGTGGTACTTGCATGCTGCGTACATGTAAGTCTCACTGGAAGCTCTGTTTCCGTCGAGCTTAATGAGGATATTGGTCATTATGTGGTGGGTAGAGATCATACGGCGATGCTGCTTAAGCATCATATCGATGAACTCTCTGCCTGTTCCGGACGGGAAGGTAGGACCGTAATTTACATGTCCGTCTTCTGCGAAAACACTGTAACCGAGCTCATTGTCGATACGGTCAAGTGCGCGGCAGTAGGTGTAAATCTGGTCGCGGATTTCTTCCTTGTCAATCAATTCCTGAACTTTTTTCTCGTCAATCATGATGATTTTCCTTTCTGTATTTAAATATTTAAATTTAATTACGTACTAATTTATGTGACAGCTGTTAAACTATCAAAAATAAATCCATGATTTAAAATCTATCTGCAATAGCAGCTTGAATTTTATGTAACATTCAAAAGATAAGTGTAAGGCGAATATTGATGACAAATGACATAAATGCTAGTAAAAAAGAATTTAGTAGGTTAAATTTTGTTCCTATTTACTATCATATAGGCTTACATCATAGTAGTCAATACATTTTTTCGTTTTTTAAGCGATTTTTCTACCTCTGCTTTGAAAAACATGTTCAATTAACCGGAAAATACCGATTTTTCTTGAAATTTTGGTTTTTGCCTTGGTATTAGGAATGATTTAAGACAATACAGAAAGTCCGCTTCTTCATCTAATAAAGAATTAAACTTTCGCCGGATTTTCAGCATATACTGCTGTGGGTTCGGTGCTGGATTAAGAAGTATAAATCTTACCAGCACCTATACCCGAAAAGTACCTTGCGACCTGATGTATGAAGTTTTACGTGATATTATGTATAAACTTCAATCAGCTCTGAGCGAACAATTAGTCGATCAGGTTGCTGGGTCTGTAACCGCCGTCTACCTGCAGGCACTGAGCAGTGATGTAGCTTGCAGCGCTGGAAGCGAGGAACATCATTGCGTTAGCAATATCCTCAGGCTGACCGAAGCGCTTCATAGGAATGGTGTTGCCGATGGAGTCCTTAGCGAACTGAGGCAGGTCACCAACCAGATCAGTGTCAACAACACCGGGAGCGATGCAGTTTACGCGAACACCCTTGTCAGCATAGCTGTAAGCCAGAGACTTGGTGAAGCCGATAACAGCAGCCTTGGTGGTAGGATAGGGGATACCGGTAGGTGCACCGTAAACGCCGGCAACAGAAGCGGTGTTGATGATGCAGCCCTTGGTGTCTCTCAGGTAAGGCAGAGCATACTTGCTCAGTAAGAACATAGCCTTCATGTTGAGGTTGAAAACGTCATCCCACTCGGAGATCTTCAGCTTGGTGATCCAGGTGTGAGAGTCGGTACCGGCATTGTTGATGAGGACATCAATACGGCCCCACTTCTCAACAACTTCTTCTAAAACAGCCTTCATAGCTTTCCAGTCGCACTCGCGAAGATCCATAGCTCTGGTGAATACTTCGTAGTTAGGATTGATAGCCATGAGCTTTTCCATAGCTGCCTTACCGGTCTCTTCTTTGTGGCTGAGGAAGCAAACTTTAGCGCCTGCTGCCAGGAAGCCTTTTACTGCGGCAAAGCCGATACCACGGCTACCGCCGGTTACTACAACTACTTTGCCATTGAATTCATTCTCAAACATAATGTTCTTCCTTTCGGGTTCTTAATTACATTAGTAGTTTTCTGCCTAAACTGCTGTCTTCCCACAACAGCGGTTTTCCCATGAAAATACAAATGTTTTTTACGATAATATTTTAACAGGCTTTCGACTAACTAACGCGCCGAAATCCTGAATTCTTATTCACTTTCACACGACAAAAAATGTAATATTTCTAAAAAGTCATTTGTTTATATTAAATTTTCAGCCAGAAAAAAGCGAAAAGCTAACAAATAGGCATATAAAGTTTGGCTTATTTGTTAGCTTTAGCTTAAACTGTAAACTTTAAATAGGCATTTGTCCCTTTTCAGGGCACTTTTGGCTGAACTTTTATAAATTCAGAATGTAAAATTAGCAGATATTTAGTTTTAAGACTTGCGCTTTTTGGACCGAGGAGGTGAATTTACAATTGCAAAGAGGTCGGTTATATAGCAATAACACATGTTGTATTTATCAACGTTATCACTTGTGCACTCTGCGCACAGACCCTCCATTGCTTCGTAAGCAATTTCCTTCATCAGTCCGCTTACCTTCAAAATGGGAGGCTCAGAGGGAACAGAGAATTTATCTACCTTATAGTAAGGGTTTGCAATAAGATAGAGATATGCGCCGTTATTTATTCTGGCCTCGGTAATCTTCAATACCTGTCCTTCATCGGGAGTAAAGCGGTATACATGGAAACAGCCTAAGCTAACCAGTGTGTCCGGCTCAAGTCTGTACTCAAGTCCGTTTACGGTAAGGGTACCGGTTCCGGAGGTAACGAGGATAAAGGTGTTATCCTGGTTATGAATATAGGAGTTGGGCATCGAAACGCTGTATTTATGAGCTTTCATACTACTGGGAAGTACGCTCTTTGTAAAGTAGCTGTGAGTTTCTCCGAATTTGGAGATTTTCATTAAAGTCTCTGAATTAGTATCGTTATTTGTCATTTCTCTTTACCCTCTCTGCGTCTCTTTCTGAATTCACCGGGGGAAATACCGTTTATATCACAGAAAGTTCTGCTAAATGTGCGGTCTGATATGAAGCCGGACTCGATAGAAATATCAAGCACAGGCATATCAGTAGTTGTAAGCAGTGCCTCTGCATAGCGAATTCTGAACAGTGCAAGCACGTTTTTGAAATTGGTGTGCAGATAATCTTTAAACTGCTTTCTCATGAGGCTGTCCGAAATGAAGAGTTCTTTTGATATAGTGTTTACATCTATGTGTTCTGCAAGATTTTCGTACAGGTAGCTGACGGTTGAAATAATAGCTTCACTGATTATAAGCTTACGGTATACGCGGCCATTATTTTTGCTGTTAAGCATTTTGCTGCGGTAGGTCTGAGGAGTCATGCCGGTAAGCTTTTTGAAGTTTCTATAAAATGTAACGTCGATGTCAAAGCCGGAGTTTGCGGAAATGTAGTCAAAGGGCAGGCCGTAATACAGGAAATATGATGCGGCCATAACAAGACGCAGTCTGATTACATACTGGCTGAAGTTCATACCGGTAGTAACCAGCAGCGCATGGTTTACATCTGCGCCGCTTAATTTGCCTGACAGAGCCTTAGCAACTGACTCGGCGGTAATATCGTCAGTGCTGTGGGTTGCAATATACAGGCTGACTTTTCTGCCGAGAGGAAGATCCTTGTACTTGTAACTTTCCTTATGCTTCTTAATTTCACGGCCGTAAAGAAGCTCAATTTTTCTCAGAATGGAGCTTCTCACAACAGCAGAGTAATTATTATTGTATGAGCAAAGTCTGTTAAACTGCTCAAAATACTTTATAATACGCTCGATATTCTCGCCTTCGGGGCCTATAACAGGCACACCTACAACAATATCAGCCTCATGATTCAGGCTGACCTGCTCAAAAACAAAATAGTTAAGGAGCTGATAGTCATAGGCACACACCCAAAGTTCAAGCTTCTGTCCGAAGCTGGGAATAATCGTGAGAACCTGAGAGCTCTGAATCCAGGCCACACAATTTTTCTCTACCGGAAGCTCTTCGCCATTTATTATAAATGTACCACTGCCGTTTCTGATTAAAATAAAATAACTGTCGTATTCGATAACCGGATACATCTGCTCGGAAATTACTATTTTCTGTAATTTAAGATATTTATCTGTTCCGGTAAAAACATACTCTCTGGGTTTCTCACACAGCAAATTGCTCTGTCTCAAGTTATTCCCTCCTGATATAGCTTAGAATAATACGTAAAAGCAGAATTTCACCGCTAAAAAAGACTGACTACGCATAAAACTTATTACATTTTAGCATATGTTAGCAAAAAGTCAATATCTGGCACGAAAAGCGTACATTTCTTTTTAAGCTTGGGTTAGATTAAAAATATTATATGCGGAAATTGTCTGCTAATCCTTTACAATAACTAAAAAGTGACAAAATTCGCGTAATTTATGTGAAATTCATGGATTATATCTTAATTATAATATATTTTTGTTAAAATAAAGGCACGGTAAAAAACCGTGCCTTTTTCCTTCAAATGTTTTGTGAAAAAAATTTTTTTATTCTGTCCTCAGTGCCTCTACGGGATCTTTTTTTGCAGCAAGTTTTGAAGGAATTATTCCTGCTGCCAGAGTCAAAACTACGCTTATTATTACAAGGATTACACCGCCCGCCCACGGCAGGGAAGAATTGATGTAATAAATTCCCGTAAGCTCATGGATAATATGGTTTATCGGCATATTAAGCAGCATGGTTAATCCTATGCCTATAAGACCCGCTGACAGACCTACAATAAAGGTTTCTGCGTTAAATACACGGGAAACATCCTTCTTTGAGGCGCCTATTGCTCTCAGAATACCAATTTCCTTCGTCCTTTCAAGAACGCTTATATATGTTATTATTCCAATCATAATGGAAGAAACAACCAGAGAAATTCCGACAAAGGCAATAAGCACATAGCTTATTACATTTATTATTACTGTAATGGAGCTCATTAAATTTGCAACCATGTCGGTGTAGTTTATTCTGTCCTCTTCGTCAACGGTCTTGTTGTAGCTCTCAATGGCCTTTGCAATGTTCTCCTTATCCTGGAAAGTGGAGGCGTAAAGATTTATGCCGGTGGGACATTCAAGATCCATGTAGCCCAAATCTTTAAGTCTGTCCTCATAGCTTGAGGAGGAGAAAGCAGCAGGCATAGCATTATTGTATAGCCACAGCAGATCTTCATCATTAAGGACAAGCAGTTCAATGTCTGAGGCAAGCTCAGAATCGGGGAGTTGGGAATAGAGGTTTCGCATCTGGATGCCGTACTGTTTTTTGACTTCCTCAGCCGCCATTTTTGAAATGTAATCATTTAAGGTTTCATCATCCATTTTATCAAGCATGGAGGAATATTCAGGATAGTAGTCAAGAATCATCTTTTCTATATCGCTTCTGGACATTTCTTTAAGCTGTTCACCTACGGTTTCTTTTACGAAGCTATCCTCTGGGCGGGACATATAGCTGATATAAAGCTCTGCCAGCTGCTTTGTATCGGCGTTTTCTATGTATTCACGTGCTGCACGTACTCTTTCGGCGTCCTCGTCGCTCTTATCAATGAAAGGCAGATCGTTAAACACATCAATATCGGGGTTTGCAAGCTGCTTTGCGACTATATCCCGCTTCTCGGTTTCTGCCATAATGTGTTCCACCAGCTCATGGGTGTAGCCGATGGCTCCGGTCATCATACCGCTTACAGCCTCTTCATTCTGCCGGACAATGCCCACGATTTTAACAGGCATACCGTTATTATATAAAGTTCTGAGCCCCAGATCGTCATCAGTAAGCTTTACATATTCGCCCTTTTCTGAATCATAGCTGTATTCGTCAGCAGGGAAAATGTAACGGAAGCTTATATTGCACAGATCCTCATAGCTCCACTTCTCAACGTCCTTTTTTACTTCCTTCTGGTTTACAAGATAAGTCTCCATATCCTCAGTGACTTTATCAATGGGTTTAAGACCCAGAGTGTACAGCATCATATCGGAAATTTCATTGTTCTTATCTACGACCAGAATCAGCTCATCATATTTCTCCGGCCATTTTCCGTAGAGCAGGTCATACTGATCTTTTAAAAGGGGATGAATACTTTCACCGTTATCTCCGGGGAGCATTTCCTGCCATACATTTGCGACTGCATAGTATTGACCGTAATTTTCAAAGAAAGAACTGTAATCTCCGCCGTACATAGCGCTCATTGCTTTTTCAAGCATTTCCACCACGTCAGTTTTCAGAATATTGCCGTTTACATCCTTGGCGTACAGGTTCATATCCATGTTGTATGCATACTGAACGGAGCTGAGATACGGGGCAAGCTCGCTGTTTTCATCTTCAACGTACTCTTTAAATTTACGAAGGTTATTTTTATTGGTTTCGGTTGAAAACATGGAGTTCATCATGTCATACATAATGGTGCTTGAATAAACAGCATCTTTTTCATGCTGATTTTCAATTTTATCCGCATGTATGCCCATCATAGTACTCATCATACCCGCCATGTCAACGCTTTCTGCCTGAATAGTGACCGGATAGCCCGACAGGGTATCTTCCTGCACCTTATCTATATAGTTCTGTATACCGTTTGAAAGGGACATTATAAGGGCAATGCCGATTATACCTATACTTCCCGCAAAAGCCGTAAGCAGAGTTCGGGCTTTCTTTGTAAGCAGGTTATTAGTAGAAAGGGCAAGCGCTGTAAGGAAACTCATAGAAGTCTTTTTAGGCTTCTTGGCTGTAACTTCTGTGGAGTCCTCAGTGCTGTATGGCTTGCTGTCGGAGCGGATAACGCCGTCTCGAAGCTTAATAATACGGTTTGCGTAATTTTCCGCCAGTTCAGGGTTATGAGTTACCATTATAATGAGCTTATCTTTTGAAATCTCTTTCAAAAGGTCCATTATCTGAACGGATGTCTCAGTGTCAAGAGCGCCGGTAGGTTCATCGGCAAGGAGAATATCAGGGTCATTTACAAGGGCTCTCGCGATTGCAACTCGCTGCATCTGACCGCCAGACATCTGAGTAGGCTTTTTATTAAGCTGATCTGCAAGACCGACTTTTTTCAGTGCTTCAACAGCCTTTTCTCTTCTCTGAGATGGAGCAACGCCGGAGAGGGTAAGAGCAAGCTCTACGTTTGAGAGAACAGTCTGGTGGGGGATAAGGTTATAGGACTGGAAAACAAAGCCTATTGAATGGTTTCTGTAACTGTCCCAATCGCTGTCGGTAAAATTCTTGGTAGATTTTCCGTTTATGATAAGATCGCCGGAGCTGTAATGGTCAAGACCGCCTATAATATTAAGGAGCGTAGTTTTACCACAGCCTGAATGACCGAGAATTGCTACAAACTCATGCTCTCTGAATTCAAGGTTAACGCCCTTGAGCGCCTCAACCTTATTATCTCCTGACAGATAATCTTTTTTAATATCCTTTAATTTAAGCATTTAATTCCTTCCTGCTGTATCAAGCGATAAGGCCGAAATATTCTTTAAATTTAATCCTGCTTGCCGTATAGAACCCAAGTCCCAAAACAAGCCACAGCAATATAATAAACCATTCCTGTCTGCCGAGACTTGCACCGGCACCGGGAATAATAAAGCTCAAAACCATAAAGCCGGAAAGCAGAAGTGCTGTAAAGCCTACCCCTTTCCAGTGTTGCACCTTAAAAGGTCTTTCCATATCCGGCTCTTTTTTCCTCAGAACAAGGAAGGACAGGGAACTTATAAAGTAAGCCACACAGCAGGCAAAGCTTGAAGCCTCGGAAATCCATGAGAGCATATGCTTTCCGAAGAAAGGCGCTATAAGCGAAATTGCACCTATAAGAATAATTGCGTTTGAGGGGCTGTTATAGCGGGGGTGAAGTCTGCCCAAAAAAGAGGGAATCATATTTGCCCTTGCCATATAATATAAAGCTCTGCTGCCGCCGATTAAGAATGAATTCCATGAGGTGACAACTCCGCAGATACCGCCTATAATTATTACGTTTGCCATAGCCTTGCTGTTAAACATCTTTGCCATTGCGTCTGCCGCCGCAAGGCCAAGGCCCTGAGAGGAATTCTCTATGCTGTTTTTATCCAGCGCATAGCCGGTTGCAAGCACCACCAGTGCATAAAATGATACTGCGAGAACTATGGATAATATGAGGATTTTACCTACTTTTTTAAGGGAAACATTGATTTCTTCCGCAGCCTTTGGAATTACATCAAAACCAAACAGGAAAAATGGAGCAACAGCCGCAACTGATAGGCATCCTTTTATATTTGAAACCGCATTATCAGATACAAAAAACTGACCGCTGAGATTTGAAGCGTCGCCGTTAATTGCAGACGAAGCAACCAGAACAATACCTACTAATCCAATAATCGCCGTCAGCGCTGTCTGAAGCTTCATTGCGGCTTTTAGTCCTTTAATATTTAGATAGGTAATAAGAACAGCGATAGCTGATGCCAAAAGAAGCCAGCTTAAATATACGTCAAAACCTGCAACCGTATAAAGATAGCCTTTCAGAAAACCGGGGAAAATGTACTGAATAATTGTAGGCAGGGAACAGGCTTCAAAGCACACAACACCTACAAAGCTTAATATCATAAACCAGCTGCAAATAAAAGCTGTGTTTTTTCCCAGAGCCTTATAGCTGAAAAGAAGTTCTCCGCCGCTTGGCATTGCAGATGTAAGCTCGGCATAGCAAAGCCCTACAAAATAAATTGTAATACCGCCTATAATAAAGCCGATAACCGTTCCCAAAACTCCGGCACTGCCTATCCATTCGCCGGATGAGACCACCCATCCCCAGCCTATCATTGCACCGAAAGCCATTATAAGCACCTCGGCTCCGGTCAGCACCTTATTCAATCCTTTTTTCTCCATTTTTCTCTCCAAAACTGATGTATAACTAAAATGCGGTATCTAAAGTATGGCTATTTGTTGACATATATCTGAATTTGGTGTAATATTACAAAGCTGTCCATTTGCTCCCGTAGCTCAGCAGGATAGAGCGTCCGCCTCCTAAGCGGAAGGTCACGCGTTCGAATCGCGTCGGGAGTGCCAACACCGCAGGTCTTAATTGATTTGCGGTGTTTTTTTATTGCCCTATCAATTATAACCGTACTTTTTATAATAACATAAAATCACAGAAAACAGCGTAAACAATTTTAAAACAAATCAGCGGTGTAATTCTTTTGAAATGACGCGCACATTGTGCCATACTTACAAAATTCCGATATTTTATTATACACTATAAACAACACAAGTAAATGACAAAAAAGAAAAATGACTTGCCGTAAAAATGCGGCAAGTCATTTAATTTTACTTCCAGATAGACTCAATTATATTTACAACTTCTGAAAGATATTTTTCATCCGTTTCATCGAAGCGGGCAAGTATGGGGCTGTCAATATCCAGAACTGCCGCAGTTTTACCGTTTACGTTAATAGGAACAACTATTTCAGAGCGGGAACTGAGATCGCAGGCAATATGGCCGGGGAACTTGTGGACGTCGGGAACAATCTGAATTTCATTCTTTTCAAATGCAGTTCCGCAAACGCCGTCTCCGACGTTAATTCTTACTCTTGCCGCAAGTCCCTGGAAAGGCCCCAGAACAAGCTGATTATCTTTAAAGATATAGAAGCCTACCCAGTTTATATTGGCCATATATTTATTTAAGATTGCAGAGATATTTGCAAGATTTGCGTTAAGGTCACTTTCACCCTGTATTCTATCTTTAATCTCGCATACTGCAAGCTCATAATTCTGAGATTTTTTATCGTCGGAGTCATCTATGGGCTGTATAAGCTCAAGAATATTTCCGTCCGGGTCGTAGAAGTAAACGGCTCTGCTCTTGCCGAAGCCGTATTCAGTGCTGTCAAAGGTCTGAGGCTCGGAAATAAATTTAACGCCCTTTGCAATAAGTGTGCTGTAATCCTTATCAATATCGCTGCTCATAAAGCAAAGCTCTGAAATGGAAGTTTTAAAAAGGCTGGGTGTATCCTCTTCGGCGTTAAAGCCTATAAACTGAATAAGCTCAACCGGAGGAACATTTTCACCGCCATATGGTCTGAGATAGGCAACACGGGCGGCGCATCCTTCACGGTTAAAAAGCTTTTCGGTCTCAGGGCCGTCCATACGCATTTCACCCATATACTTTAAGCCTAAAACATCTCTGTAAAACTCTACTGAACGGTCTAAATTTTTTACGGTAAGGCCAATATGTGCCACTGATTTAAACATTCTTTTCCTCCTTTATATTTTCTGATGATTCTTTGTTTACTGCATAAATTCCAATGGATACGAGAATAAGGGAAATAAGGCCCTGAATGGTAAAGGCCTGATTCTGCTCTTTAAGAAGTACAGCGCTTAAAATAACTCCGAACACAGGATTCATAAAGCCGTATACTGCCACCTTGCCAACAGGGTTATGCTTTAACAGTATTCCCCAAATTGAATATGCAACAGCAGAAATAAGCGCCATATATACTAAAAGCATGGTTGCCTTAAATGTAAAGCCATGGAGACTGCCGCCTGCCATAAGCCCGGCAATTATCATAACAAGGCCGCCGATCATAAACTGGTAGCCGCTTAAGGTAACAGGATTTTCTCTCTCGCCGTATTTTTTAATAAGAACCGAGGATGCGGCGTAGGAGAGAGTGGAGAGGAGTATAAAGCCCTCACCCATAAAGCTCATGGAGCTGTCAATGCCTTTGCCGTTGAGGTTTATAAGCACAACACCTGCAAAACCCAGCAGACAGCCGAGGATTTTCCCTTTGCCCAGCTTTTCATAATGGAACAGAAGACTGGACATTAAAATTGCGAAAAACACGTTAGAGGCTTCAATTATGGAGGCTTTAACTCCGGAAGTGTTGGCAAGACCTATATAGAAAAGCAGGTATTGAATAATAGTCTGTGCAAAGGAGAGTTTAAACACCATGCCCCATGACTGCTTTGCAGGAAAAAGGGGCTTTCTGCTTACAAGGCTGCCGATTACTATGGTAAGCACGCCTGCAAGGGCAAATCTTGCACCGGCAAAAAGTATCTGAGATGCTGTATCGTCAGAGGCTATATTAAAAAGATTATATCCGATTTTGATGCAGGGGAAAGCACTTCCCCATAAAAGGCAGCATAGCATAGCCAGCAACGCAACAACCCAGTTTTTCTTTAAAATTGTTTCTTTTTCACTCATTGGTATTATCTAATCCTTACATTATAAATTTGTTGCATTATAATATCACAGCTGCTTTGGAAAAGAAAGTAAATATATGGAAAAATTTAACCGGAGGCGGTATTTACCGCCCCCAGTTTTAAAATAAAAGAGTCAATTACTTAGCTAAGCTGTTGAGTCTTTCTTTTGTTTCAAGACGTCTCTCCCACATCTCGTCCTCGTCTTTGTAGCCGCGCTTCTTTTCGTCAGCCTTATACTGAGTAGGTCCGAAAAGCAGGTCGAGAATGTGAATGGAGTTCATGCCGGCAGTTTCCATAGTACCGCGGCAGGAACTGCGGTGCAGTATTCGGGAGTGCACTCCTTAATCTGAGTCTCTTCGCTGTGTTTGAGAGCATCCACCAAAAGATAGGCACTCATACCAAATTCCATACATAAAATATATCCGTTGCACTTGAAATTACCGGGCAAAGGATTTAAAATATATAGACTGAAAATAT
>JAHHRQ010000045.1 GCA_020025715.1 Oscillospiraceae bacterium
CTGTGGGAGAAAAAGTTTTGGAATGGATGCGGCGGGAGAAAGTTCTGTGCATTGCCGCAGTCTGCGCCGTAATCACCATGTTTCTTGTGCCGCCCGACGGGGCGTATCCGGGATATATAGACCTTCGCGTTTTGTGCCTGCTTATGTGTCTTATGGCTGTGGTTGCAGGCTTCGGAAAGTGCGGGGCCTTTCAGTGGCTTGCCGTAAATCTTTTGCAGAGAAGCAGCGGCGGCAGAATTCTGGGGCTTATATTAGTGCTGCTGCCTTTTTTCTCCGCTATGCTGGTGACAAATGATGTGGCGCTGCTGACCTTTGTTCCATTTACTCTTATGCTTCTGGAGCAGATTGGATGCAAAAAGTCTGCAATCCCCGTTCTGGTGCTGCAAACCATTGCTGCAAACTTAGGAAGTATGGCAACCCCTGTGGGAAACCCGCAGAATCTTTTCCTGTATGCAGCCTATGAGCTTTCGGCAAAGGACTTTTTTGCCTCTACGGTGCCCCTGACTATAGTGAGTCTTTTGTTTCTTGGAGCAGCATCGTTTTTTGTACTGCCAAAGCAGCTTCCCGCACCCAAGCTTTCCGGGAAAATCGGTTCTGTGAAGCAGCTTTCGGTTTATGCAGGACTTTTTGTGCTGTGTCTGCTGACGGTTTTCCGTGTAATTCCCTATGGAATTACCGCAATCATAGTTATTCTTGTAATAGCACTTACGGACAGAAAAGTTCTGAGAAAGGTTGACTATGCGTTGCTTGCAACTTTTGTGTGCTTTTTTGTAGTGTCCGGAAACTTAGGCAGAATTGAAACAGTACAGGATTTTCTGCAAAATCTCCTTAATAAAAATGCCCTGCTTACCGCAGTCGGTACAAGCCAGATTATAAGTAATGTTCCGGCGGCGGTGCTGCTGTCTACTTTTACGGAGCAGTGGAAACCTCTGCTTCAGGGCGTGAATATCGGGGGATTGGGCACACCCATTGCCTCTCTTGCAAGCCTGATTACGCTGAAACTTTATCTCGCGTGGCCGGATGCAAAGAGCGGAGCATATATGGCAGTATTTACAGGGGCTAACATTTTAGGACTTGTAATTCTGCTTACCGTTACTATGATTTGAATATAAAAAAGCCGCCTCGGTTAAGAGGCGGCTTTTGTGCGTTTATTATATTGAAGCTGATGCAACGACGGAATCTTTTTCCTCATGGAGCTGTTTTATACGGCTTTCGGTATCAGCGTCCATGTCTTTAAGCTTAGCTATAAGTGTTTCAATCTGATGCTTGGTGTCCTGTACGCTTGCCTGAGACTGGTTAATCTGATCCATTACGGCCAAGTCTACAAACATGTTGTCAAAGAAGCAGTCCGCAAAGCGGAGAAAGCCGTCAATGCTTAGCTGCATATCTGTCTGAATAGTTATGTCTGCAAGCTCGGTTTTAAAGCGCCGCAGTTCGTTTTGAAGCTGATTTACTTTAATCTGAGCTTCATCCAGATGGCTGTGCTTTGCTATGCTTGAAAACATGCCGCCACCCAGCATATCTAATGTACCCCAGTCCTCCGCGCTGCCAAGGCTGATGAGGATACTGTCCACTGTACGGAGTGCCTGCTCACCGGCGGATACGGCTTCACCGATTTCCTTTTGTTGACTTTCCTGCTCTGCGATTTCTTCCTCAATACTGAAAATCCGTTCAGCGTCAGCGGAGTGAGAAGCCTTGATTGCGTTAAGCTTCTGCTCTATAAGCTCATTGTATTCACCTTCACAGTCGGAAATTTCCATAATTTCGGAGTTAATGCGGCTTATTTCATCCTTTACGTACTCAAGCTCCTGCACAGCGGAATCGTATCTGAGCTTTGCGGTACAGGCCTCCCGCTTTTCTTTATCCAGCATATCGTCTTTCTTACCCAGCAGAGAGTAGAAAACAGAGCTTAGACTGGCGCGCTCAAGGCGGTCAACATCATTCTGCTCGCAGCGAAGTGTGGTTTTCAGATCCAGAACCCTGTTTTCAAGCTCACTTTTCTGCTCACCAAGCTCATTAAGCTTTGCTTCAAGGCTTCGTTTTGCGAATATCTTTTCCTGAAGCTTATGTAAACGCCGGTTATATTCCATAATTATATCCTTTCTGTTTGTTACGGTTGAATTAAGCCAATTATAACACCGCCTCAGAATGTGCGTCAAATTAAGAAATATTAAAAACCTGCAAGTTTTACCTTGCAGGTTAATTTTAATTATTCGATTACGTTTCCGTTTGCTACAACAGGAAGCTGGGAAATGGGGCTGAGGTCGGCATAGGGATTGCGGCTCAGGTTCAGAGTTTCAAGGGCTTCCAGTGTGCTGATAGGTGCAATGTCCTTTATCTGGTTGTTGCTTACATCAAGGCTCTTGAGGCTTGTAAGCACGGAAACAGAGGAAATGTCCATCAGCTTATTGTTGGAAAGGCTCAGCTGCTCAAGGCCGCTGAGAGAGGCAAGAGGAGAAATGTCCTTTATAAGGTTTTCATTAAGGCTCAGAACGGTGAGGGAAGTTAAGCCGGAAATGGGGCTCAGGTCCTTTATAAGATTGCCGTCGGCAATGAGAGTTTTGAGAGTGGGGATAGAAGAAACTACACTCAGATCAGTCAGTCTGTTGCCGCTGATGTTCAGGCTTTCAAGCTTTAAGCCCTCAGGGAGAACGATTTCTTTATAGCCGTTGGAGCTGATGTCCAGGGAAACAAGTTTGGGGAGTTTCACAAGCTCGGAGAAATCCTCGACACCGGCTTCGGAGAGATCAAGCTCGGTTACGGTCTCAGCCTCGGTAGTGGTGATATAACCGCTTTCCTTACCGAACTTTCCGCAGACAATACGCTCAATCACGGGATTTGCAAAACTTATTGTGGTTTCGGTGGAATTCTTTACCGCCAGAACCAGAATGAAAATTACAAGAGCGGCGATTATAATGCCTATTGCAATTTTAAGGCCGTTGAAGTGGCTGCCGTTTTCGCTTTCGGCGGTTGTTGTGGTGGTATTTTCTGTACTGTTCATTTTTTGTCCTTTCGTGCTGGAAACGGTCTGCCTTCTGCATCTGTTCTTAACACGGCAACCTCTACCTATGTATTTAGCCAGCAAATCAGTATTATAACAGATATTTTCTTAACATGGTAGTAAAATTTTTGATTTATTTCATTTTTCTGCATAAAACGAAAAATTGTGCAGATTATATGGAAAGCTGTCAGGTAATATGTTGAAAATACTAAAAAATACAGTTAAAGGTGAGCGCTTTTAGGGGCTCGCGGGCTTGTGGACAGAGCGGGTTTAGGTTATAATATAAACAATGAAGGGGGGCGATATGATGAAAGATATTCACGAAATTTATAAGGAGGCGGGCCGCCTCCACGGTCACTACTGTCCCGGCCTTGCAAGCGGTGTTCGTGCGGGACTTACCGCGGCGGAAATACTCAATGTAAATCCCGAAGAAAACCAGCATCTCTGGTGCATATACGAAAAGCCTGCCTGCTTTGCGGACGGTGTACAGTGGACATTTAACACAAGCGTAGGAAAGGGAAACCTTATTTATCATCCTACCGGAAAAGCGGTTTTCAGCTTTTATGACGGAGACAGCGGGAAAAGTGTCCGCCTGAGCCTTAAAAATCTGGGGCTTAATATGTCAAGGGATGAGCAGACCGAATATATTTTAAACGCACCGGCGGAGGAGCTTTTCGATATCGGCGAAACCCGCCTTCCCTGCCCACAGCGCAAAGCCCGTGTGCCCTACGGCATATGCGACTGCTGCGGGGAGGAAACCGACAAAGACAAGCTGATTTTAAAGGACGGAAAAAAGCTCTGCATGGACTGTGCAGAACTTTAATGTAAATCTGGTCATATGGATTTTGAATGATTGTGATACTTGTATATATTCAGTTTCAGGGTTAAACTCAAAAGCATTAAAAAACCTTTGGGGGTATCGAAATGAAACATGAAAAAATCGAAAAGCTGTGTCTGGCGGCAGTTTTAACCGCTCTTGTATTTGTGGCAACCTACATAATTCAGATTCCCATGCCTGCAACCGGCGGCTTTGTCAATTTAGGAGACTGCATGGTGCTGCTCAGCGGCTTCCTGCTCGGACCTCTCTGGGGCGCTGCGGCAGGCGGCATTGGCTCAATGCTTACCGATATTGTGGCAGGTTACGGCAGCTTTGCACCGGGAACTCTTATCATAAAGGCTCTTATGGCCTGCTTTGCTGCACTTTTATATAAGGCACTTAAAAACAGAACCAAGCTTGCCTCAACTTTCGCCGCCGTTTTAGGCGAAGTCACTATGGTTCTGGGCTACTTTGCCTATGAGGCTCTGGTCCTCGGTTTCGGCATTGGCGCTGCGGCAAGTATTCCGGGAAATACAATTCAGGGCGTGGTTGGCGCTGCGGCCGGTATTCTGGTTTTCCAAATCCTTAAATCCGTACCATATGTTAAAAACCTTTGTAAATAAAGGAGAAAAATAAAATGTTTGAAGAAATAAAAGCTCAGGCTGAACAGGCTGTTACCGAGCTTCTGGAAGTTGCAAAGCTCCGGAAAGGAGACCTTTTCGTTATAGGCTGTTCCTCCAGTGAGATTATGGGCGAACGCATTGGTAAAGGCTCCAGCATGGAGGCAGCTCAGGCAGTATATGAGGGCGTAGCTCCTGTTTTAAAGGAAAAAGGCATTTATCTTGCCGCCCAGTGCTGCGAGCATTTAAACAGAGCTCTTATTATGGAAGAAGAGGCTGCAGAGAAATTCGGCTATGAGATTGTAAATGTACGCCCATGGGCTCACGCCGGCGGCTCCTTTGCAACAACCGTTTTTGAAAACTGCGAAAGACCGGTTGCCGTTGAGCACATTAAGGCAAAGGCCGGAATTGATATAGGCGCAACCCTTATAGGTATGCACCTTAAAGATGTTGCCGTGCCTGTAAGACTGAGCATAAAGAAAATAGGCGAAGCACCTATTATCTGCGCCCGCACCCGTCCCCGCTTCATCGGCGGCGAGAGAGCCAGATATCAGGAAGATTTAAAGTAAAAGCTTAAATAAAAAAGAGAGAGCCGAGGCTCTCTCTTTTTTTATTCGATTTCTACTGAAATTCCGTTTAGCTCAACCCCTGCATCCGCATCAATTACAATGCACTTTTTGCCGTCAATTACCTTGGTTTCCACAAGGTAGGCAAACTTGGGGTCAACACTCAGCTTCACCTGCGGGGTGCAGATTTCAAGCTTCTTGCTGTCAATTATATTGGCAGGGCTTAAAACAGCATCCTTGCCGAATTCTCTGCCGCAGTTTTCGTTAAAGGCTTCAATCTGCTCCTGATTCATGCCGGCATTTTCCAGAATACCGTCCATATCCTCAGGTGAAATTACCAGAGGCTCAGGGTCTTTGCTCTCCTTGTGGAGGCTTATTCTCTCACTGAGCTGCTCATGGACAGCCTGAACGGTGTCAAAGGGACATTTTTCATCAAGGCTCTCAGCCAGAACCGCACCGAAAGTCTCACGCTGCAAGCCCGCAGACATGGGAGGGGCGGTGTGGAAAACTGCGTCAATAAATTCCTGATGAATGTCCATGGTGTTCTTGGAATAGTAAAGAGCGTTGTAAATGTTGGCGCTCCGATCGTCAAAGCAGGGGAACATGAAGCCCAGCTCAGGGGCGGAAACTATCTGATTTACGCTTTCAGAGTGGAAACGCATATCCTCGGGCTTGTAACCCAGCTCCGCCTTGCCGCTTTTAACAGGGCAGACAGCGCAGAGAATATATCTGAAAACATCGCCGGAGTCCTGAAGCTCACCGTCCTTGGCCTTTCTGGACACATCGTAGGTGTCGCAGGCAAGAAGAATAAGGTAGTTTGAATCCTCCATGTTGAGGTTTTCAATAACCTTCTGATAGAACTCTTCACGCTTTTCCTCGTCGTTAAGGGAGCTGTTTCTGAGAGCGGAGAGAAGCTTGTGCTCCTCGCCCTCAATGACCTGCTTTGTCTCAAAGCAGATGTCTATAAGGTTTTTGCCCAGGGCGCCGGAGAGAGATTTCTTCAAAAGAGAAAAATACTTCTCAACCTCTTCCTTGGAAAGCAGGCCCACACTCTCGTCTATGTATGAAATGATTTCTTTGCCGCCGTTTACATAGCAGCCGTAAATGCGCTGGATATTGTTTCTTTCAGGTCTTATACGGCGACGTATCTCGTTTAATTCCTTCTGATTCATTTTATCCGTCCTTTAGTTTCTGGCTTCGCTCTCTATGTCGCTGAGATGTACATACTCGTCATAGCTGCACAGACGGTCGATAATACCGTCCTCGGTGATTTCGATTATGCGGTTTGCAACAGACTGAGTAAGCTGATGGTCGTGGCAGGAGAAGATAATATTATTCTTAAATGCGTCAAGACCGTTGTTGAGAGCGGCAATACTTTCGAGGTCAAGGTGGTTGGTGGGCTGGTCAAGCATGAGGAAGTTTGCGCCGGAGAGCATCATGCGGCTGAGCATACAGCGCACTTTTTCACCACCGGAGAGGACTTTTACATTCTTGTATACATCGTCACCGGAGAAGAGCATACGGCCCAGAAATCCGCGGAGATAGCTTTCTCGCTTATCCTCGGAGAACTGACGGAGCCAGTCGATAAGCTCCATGTCCTGACCGTCAAAGTAGGAGTTGTTGTCCTTGGGGAAGTAGGAGTAGGAAATGGAAGCGCCCCATTTGACAGTTCCTTCATCCGGCTCAACCTCACCTGCAAGTATCTTATAGAGCATAGTTACTGCAAGCTCGTTTTTACCCACAAGGGCAATTTTATCTTCCTTGCCCACAATGAAGCTTACATTGTTTAAAAGCTTAACGCCGTCCACGGTTTTGGAAACGTTTTCCACAAACAGTCTGTCCTTACCGGGCTCGCGGTCAGCCTTGAAGCCAACCCAAGGGTAGCGGCGGCCGGAGGCGGGCATTTCCTCAACGGTGATTTTATCAAGCAGCTTACGTCTGGAAGTTGCCTGACGGGACTTGGACTTATTGGCGGAGAAACGGGCAATAAAGGTCTGTAACTCCTGAATCTTCTGCTCGGCCTTCTTGTTCTGGTCTTTTAAGAGCTTCTGCATCAGCTGGCTGGACTCATACCAGAAGTCGTAGTTACCGACGTACATCTTGATCTTGCCGTAGTCTATATCAACAATGTGGGTACAGATGTTATTTAAGAAATAACGGTCATGGCTGACAACCAGAACAGTTCCCTCGTAGTCCATCAGGAAGTCCTCAAGCCATACAACGCTTGCAAGGTCAAGGTTGTTGGTAGGCTCGTCCAGCAGAATAACATCGGGATTGCCGAAAAGTGCCTGAGCAAGCAGAACTTTAACCTTAAGTCTTGCGTCCATATCGGCCATAAGGCTCTGGTGGAACTCCACATCAACGCCCAGACCCTGAAGAATACGGCCTGCATCGCTCTCGGCCTCCCAGCCGCCCAGCTCTGCAAATTCTTCTTCAAGTTCAGCGGCCTTTAAGCCGTCCTCGTCGGTAAAGTCTTCCTTATCATATATTGCGTCCTTTTCTTTACCGCAGTCATAAAGGCGCTGATTGCCCATGATAACGGTGTCAAGAACGGTGTAATTATCGTAAAGGCTCTGGTTCTGCTTCAAAACGGACATGCGCCGCTTTGCCTCTAAGGTGACGGAACCGGTGGTAGGCTCCAGCTCACCGGAGAGTATCTTTATAAAGGTGGATTTACCGGCACCGTTGGCGCCGATTATACCGTAGCAGTTACCGGCGGTAAACTGCAAATCAACTCTCTGAAACAGAATGTCTGAACCAAACTGCATTGAAAGATCGCTAACTGTTAACATATATAATTCTCCCCAAAAAATATTCACATCATTTTACCACAGATTTTCAAAATATGGTAGAATATATGTAAACTATTTTGAAATGGAGCTTAAAACGGCATTATACATAATGTAAGAGGCAAAAAAATTGTCGCCTCTGTGCGAGATACATTAAAAATTCATGGTCTTTAGAATAAAAAAAGCCCGCAGAGCAGTTGAATTTACTGCTTAGCGGGCTTATTTCAGTTTGCAGAGCTGAAATCTCTGTCTATTTTTATAACGGCATTGCAGTTGGGAAAGCTTGTTTTAATAAGCTCCCGCACCTGTTTTGAAAGCTCCTCGTCACTCTCCTTAACGGAAATGGGAAACACCACGTCGAAGATGAGATTTGTGTGAGTATTTCCGGGAACCATGCGGAAGTCGTGAATGGTCAAATTGCTGTTTAGCTCCATAAGCTTTTTCGCAACGGCCTTTCGCATTTTTGAAACCTCCGGATTGTCAACATCCAGAGGGTCCATATGTATGGTTGCCACACAGCCGAACTTCTGATAAATTTCGTTTTCCGCCCTGTCTATCACATCATGGAGAACGAAAATATCTCCCTTACCGTTTACCTCAGCATGGAGAGAGGCCATAAGCCGGCCGGGGCCGTAGTCGTGAATTACAAGGTCGTGGACACCCAGAAGCTCACGGTGGGAAAGCACCAGCTCCTCAATTCCCTTCACCAGCTCCGGGTCTGGAGCCTGACCCAAAAGGGGATTTAAAGTGTCCTTAACAGAGCCGAAGCCGCCTAAAATAATGAAGCCGGAAACAAGCAGCCCTGCATAGGCATCTATATTTATATGGAAGAAAAAGCTTATTCCCATGGAAATAAGCACAACTGCGGTGGCAACGGAGTCGGAAAGGGAGTCTGTTGCAGAGGCGAGCATTGCGCCGGAATTTATCTTTTTGCCTATCTTCCGGTTATATGCGTTCATGTACAGCTTGACTGCTATTGAGGCGAGCAGAATGAGCGCAGTCAGCAGACCGGGGACAATGGGTTCGGGATGAATAATTTTTAAAATTGAGCCCTTTAAAAGCTCCAAGCCTACTATTATAATGATAACGGAAATTATAAGGCCGGTGAGGTACTCAATTCTGCCGTGACCGAAGGGGTGATCCGGGTCGGGCTTTTTCCCCGCAAGGGCAAAGCCCAGAAGGCTTATAATAGATGAACCTGCGTCGGATAAGCTGTTAAAGCCATCGGCAACTATTGCCATAGAGCCGGAGAGGGTGCCCGCTATGTATTTTCCCGCAAACAGCACAAGGTTTAAAAATATGCCGTAAATGCCGCATAGCATACCGTAAGCGCCCCGAACCTTGGGGTCTTTTGTATTTTCGCTGTCCTTTATAAAAATACCGGTCAGCAGTTTTAACATTTTTTCATTACTCCAATCAGAAATCTAAATTTTCAACGCCGAAATATTTTTCGGCAAAATCAACTTTTTGAACTTTAAATTCCTTGCCGTTCAGGTAATCCAGTATACCACCATCGGTTTTAAAATCAAAGCGGAGTTTATAGGAATAGAGCGCCTGTCCCTTTTCTTCAAAGCGGCGGTTTACAGAGGGATTGCCGTATTTAGTGTCACCGAGGAGGGGGCAGCCGGCTTTTGCCATCTGCACTCTTATCTGATGTGTACGTCCTGTGAGAAGATGACATTCGCAGAGGGAGAGACGGCCTTTGGAGCATAAAAGCCTGTACTCTGTTTCCGCAAGCTTTGCACCCTCAACGGGCTTATTCTTAACGGACACAAGGTTCTTATCGTCATCCTTTAATAAGTAGTTTGAAAGTTTGCCCTCGGCGGGGTAGGGCTTTCCGGAGACGGCGCAGAGGTAGTATTTGTCAATTTCTCTCAGCTGGATTTTCTCGTTTATTATTCTGAGGGCTTGAGCGTTTTTGGCAGCTATCACTATGCCGCCGGTGTTCCGGTCAATGCGGTTGCAGAGGGCAGGGGCAAAAGAATTTTCCTCTTTGGGCCGCCATTCCTTTTTTTGTGCAAGATAGGCTTGCACATTTGCGATAAGCGTGTTATAATCCCATACCCCGGAACTGTGACAGAGTATGCCGGGCTTTTTGTCAAGGAGAAGTATGTTGTCGTCCTCGTAGACGATATTGAGCTTGGGAGTGCCTACTTTTAAGTAGGAATTTTCCTCCTTGGGCTTGTCGAAAAATTCATCGTTTATATAGAGCTGTAAAACGTCGCCCTTATTGAGCCGGGTGTCCCGCTTTGCGCCCTTGCCGTTTACCTTAATGCGCTTGAGGCGGATGTATTTTTGCAGCAATGACTCAGGCAGCAGAGGCAGAGCCTTGCTCACAAAACGGTCCAAACGCTGTCCCGCATCATTGGTTTTGATAATTATTTCTTTCATAGGCTAAAGAACCTTTCTTTTTTTGTCAAAATTCTTTTGAATTAGATTATACTATATAAAATATGTATTGACAAGCATTGATACTTCTACTATAATGTTAGAGCGACTGTGGAGGCATACGCCTGCAAGTGAGGTGTTTATATGAAACTGGACTTAAGAAAAATCATGGATAATCCCGGAGGCTCAATTCCTTTCGAATGTGAGCTTGAGACGGAGAGACTGGATTTTCCCGCCGTCAGTGAATATGTAAAAAAACCTTATGCCAAAGGGCGGGTTTATAACGAGGCCGGTGTCCTTCAGATTGAGGGAGAAATCGACGCCGAGATGATCTGCCAGTGCGACCGCTGCGGATGTGATTTCCACAATGTCAAAACTACCCAGCTTAACGCCACCCTCGTGGAAGAGGATGAGGGAGATAACCCCGAAAACTTTGTTCTTGAAGGTGACGAAATAGATTTGGACGATGTGCTGTCCACCTGCTTCATTCTGGATATGGACTCTAAGTTCCTCTGCAGTGAGGACTGCAAAGGTCTGTGCCCCGAATGCGGCAAAAACCTAAATCTGGGCCCCTGCGGGTGCCGGAAAGAAATTGATCCAAGATTTGCTGTGCTTGAGCAGCTTTTGGATAAATAATTTAGAGCTGCTCAAAACAGCCGTTATCAGGAGGTGTCAACATGGCAGTACCAAAAAGTAAAACTTCAAGACAGAGACGTGACAAAAGACGCGCTTCCACTTGGAAGCTGACTGCTCCCAATCTGGTGGTTTGCTCCAACTGCGGTGCATTCTGCATGCCTCATCGCGTATGCAAGACCTGCGGACAGTATCATGGCCGTAAGGTTGTCGATGTTGAGGAGAGCAAGTAAAAAAGCTTTAGGAGGAGAGGGCAGCCTTTCCTCCTTTTGCATTATATGGAGCCGAAATGAAAAATATCATCAAATCCATTGACGCGGACAGCCCTCTCAAGCACAAAGTTAAAATAGGGGACAGTCTGATTTCTATAAATGACAATAAAATAATCGACGTGCTGGACTATAAGTTCTTTGCCTACGACAGAAAGCTAAAGGTCGTGCTCCAGCATCCCGACGGCACCGAGTACCATGTGAAGGTGAAAAAACAGGAGGGCGGCGATTTAGGTGTGGATTTTGAGACTTATCTTATGGATAAGCCCCGTTCCTGCGCCAATAACTGCGTTTTCTGCTTTATCGACCAGCTGCCTCCCGGCATGCGCCCCACTATGTACTTTAAGGACGATGACGCAAGATTAAGCTTCCTGCTGGGAAACTATATCACCCTTACAAACCTTTCAAAGCGCGAAATTCAGCGCATTATCGATCTGCATGTAAGCCCGGTTAACGTGTCTGTCCATACCACCAATCCCGAGCTTAGGGTGAAAATGCTCCGTAACCCCAGAGCAGGCGAGGGTATAGAGACTATGCGGCGTTTTGCAGAGGCAGGCATAATAATGAACTGCCAGATCGTGTGCTGCCCCGGTCTCAACGACGAAGAGGAGCTTGTGCGCTCCATGACCGATCTTGCTGCAATGTACCCCTCGGTACACAGTGTTGCAATAGTTCCGGTGGGACTTTCAAAGTTCCGTGAGGGGCTTTATCCTCTCACGCCCTTTACCCCGGAGCACGCGGCGGAAACCATAGATCTTATCACCGAATTCGGGGATAAATGTCTGGAAAAATTCGGGTGCCGCATTTTCTACTGCGGAGACGAAATGTACCTCAAGGCGGGAAGAGAAATTCCGCCGGAGGAGTTTTACGGTGACTTTGCACAGCTTGAAAACGGCGTAGGTATGCTGAGACTTATGGAGACGGAGTTCCGCTCTGCCTTAAAGCTCTCGGAAGAGCCTGATTATACCCCGTTTTCCATTGCTACCGGCACATCCGTAAATCCCTTGTTTCAAAAACTCATTGCCCTTGCAAAAGAAAAGTATCCCGCTATGGACGGCAAAGTTTATGCCATTGTCAACGACTTTTTCGGCCACAGCATAAATGTTACAGGTCTTATTACAGGCGGCGATTTAATAAATCAGCTTAAAGGAAAAGATCTGGGAGAGCGTCTGTTCATCTCCCAGAACATGCTGCGCCGGGAAGAAATGGACTTTCTCGACGATATTACTCTTGAGCAGGCCTCCGAAGCTCTTGGCGTTCCAATTTACCCCATTGAGCAGGACGGCTTTGCTTTCTGGGATGCTATCAGCGGCGAACTGCCGGAGGTAAAGCTTCCCAAACGTGACGGAGAACAGACAGAATACTATAAATACAATCAGAATTAAGAAAGGGGAGACAGTATGTCAAGACCTCTTGTTGCCATAGTTGGCAGACCTAATGTGGGAAAATCCATGCTTTTTAACCGTCTTGTGGGTCAGCGCCTGTCCATAGTTGAGGACACCCCCGGCGTCACCCGTGACAGACTCTATGCCGAATGTGAGTGGTGCGGACGGAAATTTGATATGGTGGATACCGGCGGTATTGAGCCTACCACCGACAGCGAAATCCTGCTCTTCATGCGTGAGCAGGCACAGATAGCCATTGATGCGGCTACTGTTATTGTACTTGTTACCGACCTTCGTACCGGCGTTACCGCCGCTGACGAGGATGTTTCCAGAATGCTTCTCCGCTCCGGAAAGCCTGTTGTCCTTGCAGTAAACAAGGCCGACTCCACCGGCGCTACCGATGTGGGTGTATACGAGTTTTACTCTCTGGGTCTGGGCGATCCTATTCCCGTTTCCGCCGTTCACGGCCACGGCACCGGCGATCTGCTGGATGCCTGCCTTAAATACTTCCCCCCTGAGGAAGAGGAGGAAGAGGAGGACGACAGCATTAAGGTTGCCCTTATCGGTAAACCTAATGTGGGAAAATCCTCTCTCATTAACCACATCTTAGGCGAGAAGCGCGTTATCGTCAGCAATATGGCCGGTACTACCAGAGACGCTGTTGATACCGCCTTTGAAAATGAACACGGAAAGTATGTCTTTATAGATACTGCCGGTATAAGAAGAAAGTCCAAGGTTGACGAGAGAGTTGAAAAATTCTCCGTAATGCGCGCCCAGATGGCTATTGAGCGGGCTGATGTCTGCCTTATCCTTATCGACGCCAGAGACGGCGTTACCGAGCAGGACACCAAGATTGCAGGTCTTGCCCATGAGGCAGGAAAGGCCAGCATCATTGTTGTAAACAAGTGGGATCTGGTTGAAAAAGAGACAGGCACAATGGAAAAAATGAGAAAGCGCATCATGAACGATTTGAGCTTCATGAGCTATGCTCCCATCCTCTTCATTTCCGCCATTACCGGACAGAGAACCGACAGAATTTTCGACCTTATAAACTTCGTAAATGACCAGAGCAATATGCGCATTACCACCGGTATGCTCAACAATGTTCTTGCCGATGCTCAGGCCAGAGTTCAGCCTCCTACCGACAAGGGCAAGAGACTGAAGATCTACTACATGACTCAGACCGGCATCAAGCCGCCTAACTTTGTCATTTTCTGCAACTCCAAGGAGCTGTTCCACTTCTCTTATCAGCGCTACATTGAAAACCAGATAAGAGCAGTGTTCGGCCTTGAGGGTACGCCTGTTAATATCGTAATCAGGCAGAAAGGGGACAAGGAATGATCTTTTACTGGATTTTCCTTATTCTCATCGCGGCGCTTGCCTATGTGATGGGAAGTCTCAGTACCCTCAGAATTGCTTCGCTTTTCATTTACCACCGTGACCTCCGCCGTCTCGGACGGGGAAACACATGGTTTTCAAACTTCCGCCGTATATACGGCATGGGCGGCATAGTCACCCTTTTTGCCATTGAGATAATAAAAGACCTGCTGCCGGTACTTATAGGCGGCTGGATTCTGGGCATAAAGGAACAGGCAGTGCTGGGAAGAGCCTTCGCGGGCTTCTGCCTTGTGCTGGGAAGACTGTGGCCTGTGTTTAACCGCTTTAAGGGCAGCTACGCCAGCTTGTGCATTGCTGTTACAGCCTTTTGCGTGAGACCTTCAATAGGCGCAATCAGCCTTTTTATGTTCGTGCTTCTGCTGGGCGTAAAGAGATATATGAGCCTTGCAACTTTTGTTGAGACAATTACATTTGTTGCCCTCTCTATGGTTCTGGTAGATGAAAGCATAGTTATGACCCTCTGCATACTGACAGGACTTCTTGTAATCGTGAAGCTGGTACCCAACTTCGGCCGCCTGCTTCGGGGTGAGGAAGAAAAATTAAGTTTTGTAGAGGATATAAGCTATAAATTCGATCAGAAATTTTAATTTAA
>JAHHRQ010000046.1 GCA_020025715.1 Oscillospiraceae bacterium
AAGCCATATTGAATTTTGCATATATCTGTTAGAAACTGCTTCATCACAGCATCTCCTCCAGCTCACTCAGCCCCGCTGTGATTTCTTGTTCAAGCTCCTTTAGCTCCGCCATAAGCTTTTCCGTGGGCGGGTACTCTACCGGAACATACTCTATCTCTTTATATTTATTGATTGACAGGTCATACCCGTTTTTCGCTATCTCTTCCTTGGGCACTAAAAACGACTGCTCTGTCCGTTTCCGCTCTCCCTCGGCGGCAAGATTACGGAAGCGCGCTATTATGTCCGGGATGTCGTTTTCCGCTACCTCTGTCCGCTTATCGTCAAGGCTAAGCCCGTCCGCCTTCATGTCGTAAAACCAAACTTTATCCGTGCCGCCGTGTCCCGTTTTCGTAAAGATCATTACTCCCGTGGACACTCCCGCGTAGGGCTTGAAGACACCGGAGGGCATGGAGATTATCGCCTCAAGACGCTGATTTTCTACGATTTCCTCTCTTATCGCCTTATGCGCCTTCGACGACCCGAAAAGAACACCGTCCGGCACGATGCACGCGCACCGTCCCCCTACTTTAAGCATCTTTATGAATAACGCCAGAAACAGCAGCTCCGTCTTTTTCGTGCTGCACAGCTTTGTCAGGTCGCTTGCTACTATGTCCGCGTCAAGGCTGCCCTTGAAGGGCGGATTTGCCAGTATAAGGCTGTACTTTTCCCGGTCGCTGTTCTGATCGGACAGGCTGTCCCGGTATTCTATATGGGGGTTTTCTACCCCGTGGCTCATCATGTTCATGGCGCCTATACGCAGCATGGTTCTGTCCATGTCATAGCCGTGAAACATGTGGTTCATGTAGTGCTCTTTTTTCTCCCGGTTAAATAAGATCTCTTTCTTCCGCTCTCTTCTTAAATACTCCCCCGCTTCTACAAGAAAGCCCGCTGTGCCGCAGGCCGGGTCGCAGATTACATCCTCTGCCTTCGGCTCTACCAGCTCTACCATCATTTTTATTATGTGCCGCGGCGTTCTGAACTGGCCGTTTACTCCCGCCGTTGCTATCTTCGAGAGCAGATATTCATACACATCCCCGCGCACATCGCTGCCCTTCACCGCCGCCATCTGCGCGTATATCTCATCCAGCGCATCCACTACCTTGGATAAAAGCAGCGGCGTGGGTATCTTAAATATGGCGTCATTCATGTACTTTGAATAGGCGCTTTCCTTATCGGAATGGAGATTCTTTATAAAGGGAAACACCAGCTCCTGAACCGTTGAATACATCTTCCCCGCCGGAAAATCGTGGAATACCGACCACTTGAGCTGCTGAGCATCAACTTTCCGCTCCCCTATCTCTACCTCGCCGGAAAACATGCTCTCATATGGCAGTTCCAGCATGGCACTATCTTTGGCACGGAGATTGTCCGTTTCGTCCAGATCGTGAATAAACATGAGATAAGTCATCTGCTCCACAACCTCAAGGGGATTTGTAAGCCCGCCTGTCCAGAACATCTCCCAAAGTGAATCTATTTTATTTCTCAGTTCTCCAGTTATCATCTTTTTTCTCGCTTTCCGGTTTCAAGGGCAAATTTCCCCTTTTATATCATAAACCATTGAATTATACCTTAATTATACTTACTTTTTCCCATTTTAGCAATAGCAGGGTGTGAGTTGGACAGAAAGCAATATTATCTTCCTGTCGGAGGATTTAAATGTTATACTATATTCATGAATAAAATTTTCCCGTTTATTATTTAAGGAGAAAAATATGAATTTGGGTGCAGCTTCTTATCTTAAACATTATTTCGGTTACGACAGCTTCCGGCCGGGGCAGGAGGAGGTTGTAAACTCTATCTTGTCCAATCGGGACACCTTTGCCGTTATGCCTACCGGGGCGGGGAAATCTCTCTGTTATCAGGTTCCCGCGCTGATGCTGCCGGGGATTACGCTGGTTATTTCTCCCCTTATTTCTCTCATGCAGGATCAGGTTAAATCTCTGTGCGATAACGGCATAAAAGCCGCATACATAAACAGCTCCCTCTCAGAAAACCAGATTTACACCGTGCTCAGGCGGGCTAAGGCCGGCATGTACAAAATTATTTACGCAGCGCCGGAACGGCTTGAAAGCGCAGGGTTTCTGGATTTTGCTCAGAGTACGGAAATTTCCATGCTCACCGTTGATGAGGCCCACTGTATTTCCCAGTGGGGGCAGGATTTCCGTCCCAGCTATCTTAAAATTCTGAGTTTTATCCGCTCTCTCCCCTCCCGCCCCATAGTCAGTGCCTTTACCGCCACCGCCACAAGGCAGGTGCAGGAGGATATTGTGTGCACGCTGGGACTGCGGGAGCCTAAAATCGTTGTGACCGGATTTGACCGTAAAAATCTCTCTTATTCCGTGGAGCACACAAGGGCAAAAAGCGCTTTCATTCTGGATTATCTCAAAAAGCACAGGGATGAAAGCGGCATAATTTACTGCGCCACAAGGAAAAATACAGATAAGCTAACAGAGCTTTTAAACGCGCGGGGCTATAAGGCTATGCCCTATCACGCGGGACTTAGCAACGAGGTGAGAAAGCAAAATCAGGACGCTTTTGTATATGACCGCTGCGGGGTAATTGTTGCAACCAACGCTTTCGGCATGGGAATAGACAAATCCAATGTGCGCGTTGTAATTCACTACAACATGCCCCAGAGCGTTGAAAACTACTATCAGGAGGCGGGCCGGGCCGGACGTGACGGGGAAAAATCGGAGTGTATTCTGCTGTTTTCCGAAGGTGATGTTATGACCCAAAGGCGGCTTCTGGAAATGAAGGATTTCTCGGATGTCAGCTTTGAGGACGAGGAAATTATAAGGGAACGGGATTACAAAAGGCTTTCCGTTATGGAGGAATACTGCAAAACCACAGCATGTCTCAGAAATTACATTTTAAACTATTTCGGTGAAAATACTTCCGCGCCCTGCGGCAGCTGCGGAAACTGCAAGGGTGAGTATATTCATCAAGACGTTACACAAGAGGCAAAAGCCATTGCAAACTGCATTTACGACACCCGCAGCCGCTTCGGCATGAACATTATTACCGGAACTCTGGTTGGTGCAAACCGGAAGCGGCTCAGAGAGGTGGGAACGGATAAATGCAGAACTTTCGGGATTTTAAAGGGCAGGAACGAGCAGGGGCTTAAAATTATCATTGAAGAAATGATAAGGGAAAAGCTGCTGTGCCAGTCTCAGGATATGTACGCCGTTTTAAGCTACGGGCCGGAAATTGCAAAGCTTAAAGCGCCGGATTATACCATTACCATTAAAGTTCCCGCCAAGCCTCAGGCCGAATTTAAAACCGCCCCTGTCCGCAGCACTCAAAATGATGACATGGGTAAAAAAGAGTTCGAGCTTTTTGAAAAGCTCCGAGCTTTGCGGCTGAGTATCGCCCGGGAGGAGGGTATGCCCCCTTACATAGTGTTTTCGGACAAGACTCTGCGGGATATGTGCCTTAAAATGCCAAGAAATGAGGACGAAATGCTGGATGTGAACGGTGTGGGAAGGCACAAATACGAAAAATACGGCGAGCAGTTTCTGGATGAAATCCGGCGGTTTAACGGAGTGCCGGAACAAGCTGAGGAAAGCGCCGTGGCTGTACAGCAGGCTAATGATGATATATACTCAAATGCAGGAACGCCATGGTTTGAGGACGAGGACAGGATGCTGAGGATTATGTTCGAGCTGGGCTACTCCGCCGATGATATTGCAGCCCACTTTAAGCGCAAACCCGACGCAATTCTCTCAATGCTCAAACATCTGGGGCTGATGTAAAGCGGATATTTAAGCATAAAAAAGGACACCCGAAGGGGTGTCCTTTTTCTGTTCCTTATTTAATTATCTGCCGAAGATTTCCTGTCTTTGGGCATCGTCTATATCCAGAAGGCTGCATATCTGGTCTATATTATGGATTTCGCGGTCGCAGTCGGTTATATAGCTGCGGAGCTTATCTACCTCGCTCAGCCATGAGTCATAGCTTAAATCCCAGCGCTCTCTGTCTCTTGCAACTTCCGGGTCTAAGAGATTTTGCAGGCGGTCAATTTCCCCCAGCACATGCTCGTTTGAAAGGACGCTTTCATTAAGCTCCTTGAAGCGGGCTATAAACTGTGCCTTGAAGTCCTCGTTTTGAAGGAGAGATTTTATAAGACTTGGCATCAGGTAGCCGGTGTTGCCCTGATCTAAAAGCAATACTCTGAAATCGCCGTCATCGGCGTAAAAGCCCCAGTCCAGATCGTAAAAGCTGAACTGCCATTTATTGCCCGCTTCCGGACTGCGGAACACTTTCAAATTGCCCTGAACGTCCGTATTGGCACTGTAACCCTCGAATATTGTCCAGTCTATGAGGCTGTCCACGTCCAGAACTTCGCAGATATGAGCATAATTTTCATCCACGCTCATGTCGTTATTCCAGCAGTAATCCAGCACCTCATCCCAGAATGAGCAGCCCATAGGGGCGGGGAATTTGATGCTCTCAACGCTGCTGCGGCTTACATTATTATGTGATGCGTAGAACTGGCGGTTTAAGTCCTCTTTAAGGCAGAAAATGCCGTAATATTCGCCGTTTACATAGAGAACACAGTATTTGCTTGCCTGTGCGTACACATTTTCCGAGCCTTGCAGGCACAGCTCCTGAAAAAGCTCGTTGCGGAAAATGGAAAATGTGTAATCCTGTCCCGCTCTGATTGCAAGATTTGAAAACTCGGTTATTCCGTTTCCGAACACATCCCCTTCCAGCTTGCCGCCGTGGCAGCCCTTAAAGGAAACGCCCATGCTCTTTTTCGGCAGTCCGAGGCTTGTGAAGCCTTTCATGGTGACGGTGCAGCGGCGGTTAAAGGCGGCGGGGTCATTATACAGGGCAAGGTTTGCCTGCAAGCTCTTTCCCTTGTAGCCGTCAAGGTACATGCCCCGAAATTCCGTGGGCTTATCCGTCACAAGGCTTAATACAGGCAGGCTGTGATTTTCATTCATTATATATGAATAGGAAACAGGAACGCTCGGAAGTGCCCCTTCCTCTACCGCAACCGCTCTCAGCACTCCCGTGCTTTCAAAGCTTACAGGGGCGGTGTACTGCTCGGACTCAAGCGTGGGGAGACTGCCGTCGGTTGTATAATATATAGTACCGTTGGCGGAAAGTTCTGCGCTGACGCTGTCAACGCCGTTAAAAACTCCGTCCTCGGTAAGCAGAACGGGCGGCGCGGAAATGCGGCGCTTTCCGTTTTCATTATCTGCCCCCAGGGTGGGAGCTTCAAAATAGAAAAGTCCATTTTCATCTGCCATTGCGCCCATAGAGCCGTTTGCGGGCACATCATGGATATGTACATAGTCCGCGATTTTTCCCTCTGCGTCACTTAAAAACAGCTTTTCATCATCGGAGCTTAGGGAGAAATTGCAGTGGAGCTTATAGCCCTCGCTGAGGCTTTCATCCCCTGAGCAGTAAATGATTTTATACTCCCCCGGCATTAAAGCTCCTGCAGGGAGCTGCCACTTTTGAAGCTCATTACCGTCATCGGAAATGTAATAATCTGACATTTCCACCGCCTCGCCGGACACATTTTTAAGCTCCAGCCAGTCCCAGCCCTCGTTGCCGTAGCTCTTGTCGGCATATGGCATGGCTTCATTTATAATAATTGGGCTGTCAACGGTCTGAGCATTGCAGAAAGCCTCATAGCCCTCGGCGCTGTTTTCAAAGCCGGGGGTTATCCATTTTTCCTCGTGGAAATTTCCCTCATCATCGGCAGCAAGAGACAGGTTTTCCCCCGCTCCCTCGCATTTAACGGCGGAAACCGCCCTGCCCTCACTGTCACAGAGGTAAAGCGTTTCATCCTCGGAAAGGGAAAAATTGCAGTAATCTTCCCTCTCGCTGTCCGCATCGCAGAACAGCAGGTAAAAGCCCTCCGGCTCTATGCTTCCGCCGGAAAATGTCCATTTCGGCTCGCCCTCCCTGTCGCTGAGGGTGAAGCCGGTTAAATCTATGCTCTCATCAGAAAGGTTCCGGATTTCAATCCAGTCGGGAAATTTCCCCTCATCGTCCATTAAAGCACCGCTGTTATGGTACATGATTTCGGAAAGTCTCAGCTTTCCGAGAAATTCACTTTCCGCTGCTTCCGGAACTGCCTGCTCAGCCTCCGGCTGCTCCCCTTTTCCGCAGGCAGCGAGGCAAAGCAAGGACAGCAGAAGCGCCGGGACAAGGGACAGAATTCTGCGCTTATATGTAGTTTTCTTAGGCATATTTATTCCTTCTTAGTATTCAATATGAAATATATAATAACAAATGCGGGAAAAAATCACAACATCATTTTCTTGGACATTCAAGCTATTATGTTTAAAAAAGGCGGCATCTCAACCGATGCCGTCCTTTTCTTCAAGTGCACACTTTATATTTTCAATAGTAGCCGGGCTGAGCATTTTGCTCTTCATGCTAACATCGCACATAAGGCTCATTGCGCCCCTTATCCGCCCCTCTACCGTCAGCGGAAAGGCAAGAGTCAGATTTCCTGGCAGCCACTCTTCATCGTGGACCGCATAGCCGTTCTTCCGCACCAGCTCCAGATTTTCCCGGACTGCCTGTTCGTTGGAAAGGGTGGTATTTGTAAACCGCACAAATTTGCAGTGCTTAAAATAGTCATTCAGCTGATCTTCAGGCAAGGTGGCGAGCAGCAGCTTTCCCGGCGCTGAGCAGTAATGGTAGCGTTTAGGATTAAAAAAGGCATTATTAAAGGAAATGTTCCTTGTCTGCAAATCCTTATGGAGAGTAATGGTATTAAGGCCGGAAAAGGCCATAATGTGAGTGGTCGTATTATATTCATAGGCAAGGGTGTGCATGGTGTCAAGATAGCGGGTGGTCAGGGGATGGTTTGCTATCACTGCAGAACTCAGCTCCAGTATCTTATCCGACAGCATAAACCTGCCGGATGGGGATTTATCCACATATCCAATCTCCTGTAATGTGAGCAGATACCTGTCGGCACTTGAAACGTGGGTGTCAAGCTTTCGAGCTATCTCCGCAACCGACAGCTCCCCGTTTGAAGTCACAAGAAGCTCAAGAAGCTTCATGGTTTTCTCAACCGATGTAATATTATACGAGTAATTCATCTCAGGGCTCATTGCTCTTTCTCCTTCCGACATAATTTTCCGTTAAATTAAATAACGCCATTTTAATACACCCCGCAATATTTTGCAAGCGAGGGTCGGTTCTTTTCAGTCAATTTTCACTTAATGCAAAGGGTCTTAAATACAGCACTTTTTTGATATTTTTTTGTCATATGGTGTCTTTTTGCTCTATTTTCACTTTATTGCAAGGTTTATTGCGCTGTGCGCAACGTTTATATTTCCTTATAATCCCTTCTTTGATATTTCTTGTAAACTATTTACAACCAAAATTATGAGAAATATACTTTAAGTGTCAAATGAAGAAAACCGGAAAATTTTTAAAAGCTGAAAGGAGAAGAATTATGAATCTTCCTCAATACCGGAATGCTCCCGACCTTATCGACAGAATGCCCGAAACCGGCTGGTTTACCCACGCCCGGATCTTTGACGATGTACTGGTAGTTGCAAACGTTACAACTGCATCCTACATCCTCAAAACCACCGAGGGATTGATTGTTATCGATGCAATCTATCCCAAAGTAGAGATGTTCAACGCCATTGTTGAAGCTATTGAGGATATAGGCTGGGACCCCCACGACATCAAAAAGCTTGTCATCACCCACGGCCACTTTGATCACTGCGGCTGCGGCAAATGGCTGGTAGAGAATTTCCACCCGGAAACCTACCTGAGCAAGATTGACGATGATTTCTGGCGCGATGTCCCCTTCTTCCCCGACAGACCCGACACATGGAAGGACTTCGACATAGACCACTATGTTGATGACGGCGACGAAATTACCTTAGGTGAAACCACCATTAAGGTTCTCTTTACCCCCGGTCACACTCCCGGCGGACTGAGCTTCATCTTCCCCGTCCACGATAACGGTGAACTGCACATGGCAGGCATGTGGGGCGGCTCCACTCCTCCGGCAAGCATTGAGGATGTGGTTTTGTATCTCCGCTCTCTGGATCATTTCCTTGAGGAAACAGAGCGCAACCACTGCGACGTTACCATTAACAACCACCCCGCTATGGACAGCTACGACAAGATAGAGTACGCAAAGCACAGAAACTCCCATCTTCCCAACTGCTATGTTATAGGTGAGGTCGGCTTCAGAAAGTTCTGCCAGGTTTACAGATACCTGTGCTACGATAAGCTTTTGTTCCTCGCCCAGCAGAACAAGTAAATCTGCGGAGGAAATTGCTATGGAAAAAACTAAATCTACTAACCGCGTGCTAATCCTGCTCTGCGGTGTTGTATGCAGCCTTATTCTGGGCTTCTGTTATACTTACAGTATCATTCAGCCTTACATAATGGAGTATTTCAGCATTGAATCCTCCACCGCAAGCCTGCCATACACTATCTTCCTTGCCGTTTTCGTAGTAGGTAACTACGTGGGCGGCGTAATGCAGAAGAAAGTTAACGTTAAGACCATTCTCCTTATCGGATACATGCTTATGGCTGTCGGTATCTTCACCACCTCCCTGCTTCCCGCATCTGCTCCCGTAGGAATGTGGTTTACTTACGGCGGTCTGCTTGGCATCGGCGACGGAATGGTTTATAACGTAATCCTTGCCATGATGCAGAAGTGGTATCCCGATAAAAAGGGTCTTGCAACCGGCATTACTCTCGCCGTTCTCGGCGTTTCGGCAACTATCCTCTCTCCCCTTTGCAGCGCGTGGCTCACAAACTACGGCTTCACAGGCACCTTCAAAATTCTTGCCTGCATTTACGTTGTAATCGCTATCTTCGGTATGCTGACCATTAAGGCCCCTCCCGAGGGTTATATGGCCGACTACAAGCCCGCAGGCGCCGTTGCCGTCTCTACCCGCCAGTGCTCCACTTCCGCAGAGTGCTTCAAAACTAAAGAATATTACATGCTCACCGTTATATACTTCTGCGCCATTCCCGCTTTCGTTCTGCTCAGTGCTATTTTCGTCAGCTACGGTACTTCTCACGGGCTGAGTCCTGAGCTGGCGGTCACAGGCGTTTCGGTGGCCTCTCTGATGCAGGTTGCCGGACGGTTCCTTATCTCCGCCGGAAGCGATAAAATGGGCCGCAAGGGGGCCATGATTCTCTGCTTTGCTATCACCATAGCCGCTGTAGTTCTGCTCACCTTCTCCACCGGAATACTGTATGTCATCTGTTTCTGGCTTTTGAGCTTTACCTACGGCGGTACCGCAGCTACCATGCCCTCTCTCATTACTGACTATCTGGGCAGCAAAAATGCCGGCCTTGTGGTTTCACTGGTTATGATAGGCTTCGGTATCGCCTCTATCGGTACCTCCTTCGTGGCTAAGGCCGTCACCATTTCCACCGCCTTTATTATCGCAGGCGTGGTTGCCGTTGTCGGCATTGTGCTCACACTTGCACTCCCTAAGCTCGGAGAAAAGTAATTATATTTAATGGTAACATCGGCATATTTGGCGGAATTATGCCGATGTTATTTATATTTTAAAGCATTTAAACCATATTCAAAAATTTCAAGTGGACAAAATTTGCTGTATGTCTACAAATTTGTTAAGCATATTTCACCTTTCTTATATAAATTATTAAAGTATTTTGCTGTATTGCCGAAATTTCGCAGTTCTAACACTGCTAATTCTTATACATTTTCGTCTTTTTGACCGAAATTTGCTTTGTTTTTAATGCTATATAACAAAAAAATTTCCTTTTGTTTCCCCTTTCAGTTAAGCGCAAAATCGGCCCTCAGGTGTTCCAGCTGAGACAGGGGGCTATTGGCATTTGTTAAATTCAGGTGTATAATGACCTGCGCCGACAGAAATCGGCTTTTCCCCCTCTTCCCTCCCCAAATTGTCGGGAAAAGGGCTCCTTTTATCAATGGATAACATCGACATTTTTATGCAATTTAACGGTGTTATTTTTATATTACAGCTTATTTTATTTCAAACGGAGGACAAAATATGACAAGCTATCAGCATGTCACCCCTGAAATCGAAGCTCAGCTCAGAAATATTGTGGGCGAAAAACGCTTCATGTCCGGTGACACTATTAAGCCCGACTATTCTCACGATGAAATGCCTATCTACGGCTCCTACATGCCCGAGGCCGTTTGTGAGGCAGAAAGCACCGAGGAAGTCTCTGCTATTATGAAAATCTGCAGCGCTAACAAGATTCCTGTTACCGTAAGAGGTGCAGGCACCGGTCTTGTGGGCGGCTGCGTTCCCGTCAACGGCGGTATCGTGCTCTCTACCGAGAAAATGAACCGTATTCTGGGCTATGATATGAAAAATCTGGTTGTGGACATCCAGCCCGGTGTCAGACTTTGCGATCTGGCTGCCGACGCTCTCTCCCACGGCCTTATGTACCCTCCCGATCCCGGTGAGAAAACCGCTACCGTGGGCGGCAACGTCAGCACCAACGCCGGCGGCATGAGAGCCATTAAGTACGGCGTTACCAGAGACTACGTTCTGGCTATGACCGTGGTTCTCCCCAACGGCGAGGTTATTGAGCTGGGCCGCTCTGTCTGCAAGACCAGCTCCGGTTACAGCCTGCTTCAGCTGATTATCGGCTCTGAAGGTACTCTGGGTATCATCACTCAGCTCAGCATGAGACTTATTCCCAAACCCGGTATGGATGTAAGCCTTATTCTGCCTTTTGCCAATATCCGTGAGGCTGTTGCCGCAGTTCCCGAAATCAAGCTTGCAAACCTCGACCCCCAGTCCATTGAGTTTATGGAGAGAGACATTGTTGACTCCTCCGCCGCTTTCACCAATAACAAGATCTTCCCCACCGTTGTAAACGGCAAGGAGGCCGGTGCTTACATCCTTGTAACTCTGGTCGGTGACAGCGAGGACGAGCTTACCCTTAAGATGAAGAGACTGGGTGAAGTTGCTGCTCAGTGCGGCGCATACGATACCCTTGTTGTCTGGACTGACGGTCTTAAAAAGAGCGTCTGGTCTGCAAGAAGCGCTTTCCTCACCGTTATTGAGGCAGAGGAAAAAATGCTTGACGAAATGGACGTCTGCGTTCCCGTTGACAGAATTGCCGACTTCCTCATGTTCACCCATGACACTGCTGTGCCCTACGGCATCACTATCCGCTCCTTCGGCCACGCCGGTGACGGTAACCTGCATATCTACTGCTGCTCCAACGATCTGGAGGAGGATGAGTTCAAGAAGGTTTCCAAGGAAATAATGGACAAGTGCTATGATAAGTGCCGTGAGTTCGGCGGTCAGGTCTCCGGCGAGCACGCCATAGGCCACGCTAAGAAAGCTTATCTCCGTGAGTCTGTGGGCGATACCGTCTACTCCCTTATGGGCGCTATTAAGCATGTGTTTGACCCTGACGGTATTCTCAACCCCGGCAAGGTCTGCCATGATATTTGATTGGGAGGTACTGAGTAAATGCTTAATATACTTGTTTGTGTAAAGCAGGTTCCCGATGTTAACCTGGTTAAAATCGACCCTGTTACCGGAAGCCTTATCCGCAAAGGCGTACCTGCCATTTTAAACCCTCTGGACGAAAACGCCCTTGAGGCCGCTGTCCGCATGAAGGAACAGTACGGCGGCACCGTTACCTGCATCACCATGGGACCTCCCCCCGCTGCTGAGGCCCTGCGCCAGTGCCTTGCAGGAGGCGCCGACAGAGCAATTCTCCTTTCTGACAGAGCATTTGCAAACGCCGATACTCTGGCTACCTCCTACGTTATTGTTACCGCTGCAAAGATGTTCGGCAATTTCGATCTGATCTTCTGCGGCAAGGAGTCCATGGACGGCGCTACCGGTCAGATGGCATCTCAGCTGGCTGAGCGTCTGGACGCATCTCAGCTCAGCTGCGTTTCCCTTATAAATCATCTCGATACCGATAAAAACATTATTCAGGTTCAGCGCGAGCTTGGTAACGGCACCGAAACTGCCGAGGCTCAGCTCCCCTGCCTGATTACCGTCGAAAAGACCAATTACCTCCCCCGTATCCCCAATCTGGAGCGCTGGCTCAACAGCCGCACCGCCGAAATCACCACCCTCAGCGCCGCCGAGATTCCCGGCCTTAAAGCTGAGCTTATCGGTGATCCCGGCTCCCCCACAAAGGTTCCCAGAACCTACCCGCCCCAGACCGGTGAGGCCGGAATTATCCTCAATGAGGGCAATACGGAAAAGAATGTTGCAAAGCTTGTCTCCCTTCTGGGAGAGGTGCTTTAAGGAGGTGCCCATATGAAAAACAAAAACGAGTACAAGGATATGTGGGTTTACATCGAGCACGACGGCAAAACCGTGCAGAATGTTTCCCTTGAACTGTGCAGCGAAACCAGAAAGCTCTGCGATGCAGCAGGTGAAAAACTGGCTGCCGTAATCGTAGGCGAGCTGCCCGAAGAGGAGCTGAAAAAGGTTCTCGCCTGCGGCGTTGACAAGCTTATTCACGTTTCCGGCACCGGATACGATTACCTCAACACTGACGCCTATTCCAATCTCTTCACCGAGCTGTGCCGCAAGTACGAGCCCAGCGCAGTTATGGTCGGCGGCACCGTTTTCGGCCGTGACTTTGCTCCCCGCTTTGCCTGCCGTCTGGAAACCGGCTGCACCTCCGACGCTACCGAGCTTATCTACAATCCCGAAAGCGGCGACATTGAGTTTGTTGAGCCTGCTGTCGGCGGTAAGATGATGGCTGTCATCACCGTTCCCGTGCTTCGTCCTCAGGTTGGCACTATCCGCCCCGGTACCTTCAAGTACCAGCCCTCCGGCGAGCGTGAGTGCGAGGTGATTGAGGAGACTGTCAACTTCCCCGTTGATAAAATCCGGACCCGTATTCTGGACTTCAAGGCCGACGAGCTGGACGAGAGCCTGAACATTGCAAACGCCGAAATTATCGTCTGCGTAGGTAATGCCGTCAAGGCCAACACTCTCCCCAAGTACAGACAGCTTGCTCAGCTTCTGGGCGGTAAGCTTGCCTGCACCAGACCTGTTTTCGACCGCGGTCTGCTGCCTTATCAGCTGATTATCGGTCAGTCCGGCGCTGTTGTTAAGCCTAAACTCTACATAAGCTTCGGCGTTTCCGGTGCTATAAACCACGTAACCGGCATCACCGACTCCGACATGATCGTTGCCGTAAACACCGACCCCGATGCAGCTATTTTCAACTACTGCAACTACGGTATTGTAGCCGACATGGACGAGGTCTGCGACATGCTGATTGCCAAGCTCAGCGAGAAAAAGGAAGCCTAAAAGCCTATAATTTTAAAAGATACAGCAGGTATCGGCATTGCCGACGCCTGCTGTTTTTATTTTTCGGAAATGCGCTCAGCCATAAAATCGGTAGAAAATTTAATAAACTTATGATACAATCCCAGAGCACAGTGTAATTTACTTATAAAAAGTGATAAGTCCCGACAAGGCCGCTATTTATCTTTGGAAGTGAGGTGTTATTGCATGACTTTTACTGTCTGCGCAGGAATCGGAATTTTACTTGTTTTAGCGATAATCGGATTTTTTATTTTGCTGAGGGGCGATTCCTTCAAATCTGAAAAGAATAAAAGCATATATATTGCGGCAGGGGTTCTGCAAGCGGTTCATTTAATATTGTATTTGACAGGATTGCTGGATAAAATCGCTCAAGCAAATGTATATATCGCATTTTGGCTTTGTGCCGTTGTTTCCCTCATATGTCTTGTTTTGTCCGTCTGGATGCTGCTGCCGTTTTCAAATTTTAAGCACGGAATAAAATATCTGCTTATGTTTATTTCCGTACTTCAGGTGATTAGTACGATTATTATATTTCTGCTGCCCGAAGCAGGTTTGCCGCCGCTGATAGAGTTTTAAAAATGGTACTTATTCAGACATTTCTGACAGCCTGACGTATTAAATTATATTTAAACCGCCGTGTATGGTTCTGCACCGTACACGGCGTTTTTTTGTCGAAGTCAGCACTCTTGGTCAAAGGACTTTTTCCCGGCATGTTCCCTTTTGCTCTGCTAAGGAAAGTGAAGCGCAGCGCCGCCGACTGCTTTTGCAAGTAGTCGGCGGCGAATAAAAGCTTTCCTTTTTATCTCTAATGGGAAAATCCTTAAAATGTGCAGTTGTAAGCGATAATCAAAATACATGATTATGAAAGGCTTGTTTGATAAATCGGAATTTAAATACAAAAATGACTTTTCATTTGCGCAAATAATACCTGCCTATCCTCATCAAGTAACATAGGTTCTTTCTTCAGGGCATAATGATGTGCAAACTCTGCATCAAGGTATGAATGAGATGTACTCTGTAAAGGGTGGTTTCTACCATCAATTACACAATGACTGATGTCTCATTTATGGTGAATAAAGCACGGTCAAAAGGCGGTGACTGTACATAATCAATAGTTAAAGG
>JAHHRQ010000047.1 GCA_020025715.1 Oscillospiraceae bacterium
ACTTCACATTCATCAGTAACCCGATTACATTCCTGAAATCCCAGTTTTTCCGCAACATGAATCATGCGAACATTTCCTGACCATGTCTCTGTACATATTTCTTCACACCCATGGTCTGCATAATACCGGATAAACCCACGAAGGGCATTGGTGCCGATGTGTTTTCCCCGGTCCTCAGCTTCACATATATCAATTCCGACTGTCCAATACGTCTTTTGCCCTTCTTTGATATTTTTCGTACTGATCCAATTATAATCCTCATCAATTTTATAGGAACTGACCCAGCCGATATGTTTTCCTTTATGCTCAATTTCAAATTTCCAGCGAGTCACATCGTCGGGCATTTCCTGCATGGATTGATAATACTCCGTCCAGCTTTGCCGTTCGGTATCGGCATCCGATTCGTGGGATTCCCACGGAGCATCCCAATCCATCCACTCCGTTTCCGTTGTGAACCAGCGTACATAATCTTCAATATCAGACTCTTTCATGTCCCGGAGCACAATGTTTTCAAATTGAATTTCCATGTTGTTTTCCTCCTCACATCAGTGCAGACGCCAAAGAGCTTTTCGGAAGGCGTTTTTAATTATTTGGTTAATTCCGTGACTACATGCTGGCACAAAAGAAGTCCTGCCGCTGCGGGAACCCAGCACAGAGAACCGGGGATGCTCCGTCTGCCGGGAGGGGGAGCTTCAAACTGCTCCGGGGTCATAGGCTCTTCGGGGCTGAATACAACCGGGTGATGATTTACACCTAAGTTTCTAAGCTCTTTTCTTACTACTCTTGCAAGAGCACAGCCGGTAGTTTTTGATATATCGCTGATTCTCATTAGAGAGGCGTCTTTCTTATTGCCCGTTCCGAGGGCGGAGATAACGGGAATGTTCCGCTCACGACAGCTCATAATCAGGTCGATTTTGCATGATACAAGGTCGATAGCGTCTACAAGATAGTCGTAATCGGAGAAAAACTCTTCTCTGTGTTCGGCGTCATAGAGTCCTACTATGGGTTTAACCTGAATATTTGGATTTATATCCTTTATTCTCTCTGCCAGCACTTCCGCTTTAGGCCTGCCTATGGTTGAACTCAGGGCTATTATTTGCCGGTTTATATTGCTCTCGCTGACCTCATCGCTGTCAACCAATGTGAGTCTGCCCACACCTGAGCGGGCCAGAGCCTCAGCGCACCATGAGCCTACGCCGCCTAAACCGAAAACCGCCACATGGCTGTGCCACAGCTTATCCATAGCGTCCCCGCCTAAAAGCATACGGGCGCGAAGTGTCCTCTCGTCCATAATAATGTTCCTCCGTAAGAAAAAACCCGCAGAGTTTTCTGCGGGTTTTAAAGTTTTTTTATTTGCCTACCATGCGGAGACCGAAGCCGGTAACAGCCTCAGCACCCTCGGTAATTTCTCCCATCCACTTTTCCATGTCCTGAGAGACAAGAGCGTTTCTTGCGATTACATTGCTGTAAAGGTCGCCCTCACCAACGTAGTACATAACGTGGTATCCGGGAACACCGCCGCTCTCACCGTAGACGATGCCGGTGTCGCCGCTCTTGTGACCTTCGAAGCAGAAGCGGTCAAATTCTTCAACCATCTGACCCTTTGCAACGGTGTCATAAAGACCGCCGCGGGTGTTGGAGCCGGGGTCCTCGGAGTACTTGTTTGCAAGCTCTGCAAAACTGTCCTCGGTCATATCACCGCTCTTCCACTCGTTTAAGATGTCCTCGGCCTTGGCCTTAGCTTCATTCTTTGCCTCGTCGGAGTAGGTACCGTCCTCACCGGCAACTGCTCTTACCAGAATGTGGCGGACCTGAGCTACGGGGTAGTGGTTATCGCTGCGGTCAAGGTACATAACAACATACTGACCGTTACCGTCGGGATTTGCAACAATGCCGATGTCACCGGCCTTGTGGCTGTTCATGAGCCACTCCTTGTAAACGCCAAGGCTTGCGGCAGAACCGGTGCGGCGGGATGCTTCGGAACCTTCAACATTTTCAGCAACAGCTGCGTTGAATCTTTCCATGAAATCCTCGCCTTTTGCCTTGCTGTAAGAGGCAACAATGTCTTCTGCCTTCTTAACGGCCTCGGCTTTAGTCTCGTCGTTGGGCTCGTTTACGGTTTCGCCGTCCTCATTTACTGTCTCTGCGGTACCGGCGGGAATATAATAGTATGCGTAGTCAAAAACGTCGCTTTCGCCGTTGAGGCTTGCGTAATACTCTTCAAGCTGAGCGTCATCATACTCAAAGCTATCGGCAGTCTGCTGCATAACCTTTGCAGCAAGAGCAGCTTTCAGGCTTGCGTCGCGAACCAATTCCTTGTCAACGCCTGCGCCGTAGTTTGCAGCAAAGAACTTGTCAACGCTGCCGAAGCCCTGAAGCTTAACAATCTCGTCCATGCCTTCAAAACTGCTGTCAACCTCGGCAATCTCTTCCTCGGTGAGGGCGATGCCGTTGTCGTTTGCATACTTTTCAATGGCACGGATCTGGATAATCTCGCTCTGTGCCTGCTGGATGAAGTAATCTCTCCAGGTGCCGCCGTCAGGCAGCATGGGGCAGGTCTGGTGGGCAAGACCGGCGGTTCCGCCTCTTACATCAAGACCCAGCATGGGAGCATAGTCACCGTACTGGTTAGCAAGGCTGAAGAACTGACCTGAGAAGTAGTAGTTCATTTCAGCGGGGGTGATTTTCTCACCGTTTAAGGTGATGGCTGTGGTTTTGGTGTAGAGAATGGATGTGGCGCTGAGAACGATAACGAGAGCTATTACAAGAATAACTGCCAGGGTGCTCACAGTCCACTTGATTTTGCTGTTTCTCTTCTGCTTGGCTTCCCTTTCGGCGGCCAGAGTTCTTTTGTCAGTGCCGGCCTCGCGGGCGGCAAGACGGTTTTTCTTTTCTGTTGATGCGCTCATTTTATGTCATCCTTTATTTTGGTATACATTTCCGCAATATTGCAGACTAAAAGATTATAACGCAAAAACCCTTTTTGTTCAAGCTGAAAAAAGGATTTATCGGGTTTAGGTTAAATTCTTAAAAAATTAGTCATACTTTTTAATACCGCTGCATATATTGGTTGTATGCCGTTGAATTAGGAGGTAAAAAATGGAAGTTGACATTGATGATTTAATATTCGGCGATGCAAACCCCGGCCCCAGCGCAAGATAAGCCATGTGCCGGATAATATGAAAAAGGGTGCGAAAACCGCACCCTTTGAATTATTTTTCTTTTGTTTCTTCGTGAAATGTACCGTTGGCTATAAGCCCTATTATCTGTCCCGAAAGCAGAACGGTCAGCAGGGAATAGGCAATGCGGCGCAGGGGAATATAGCTCAGGGAGAGCAGGAGAACGATAAGGTCGCTCGTAAGGTAGATGCGCTGGAGATTGCAGTTGGTGATTTTTGCAAGGCCCATAGCCAGTGCGTCGTCGCCTCCCGGAGCACCTCCGGCTTTTACACTTATTCCCACACCGACACCTACAAAGATTGCTCCGAGAATGGAGGCAAGCAGGGGGTGGTTGGCAATTTCCGGCCATAGGGGCGGGAAAAGCTCACATATGCCGTAGAAAACGGAAAATCCTCCGCCGGCGATAGCTGAAAACAGAACAAATTTTTTGCCCAGCACAAACCAGCCGAATATGTAGCAGGCTGCATTCAAAATGAAGCCTGAAATTGCGGGGGAAATGTGAAGCCAGTGCTGCATTAAAAGGGTAAGGCCAAGGACTCCGCCCTCGGTAACACCGGAGAGGGAGTGAATGTTGTACAGGCCAAAGGACAGAATTGCACTGCCCAGAAGAAGGGCTCCAACCTTCTTTGGCTTTAACTCGGAGAACAAAATAACAAATCCTTTCATATTAAAATTAAATAAACGGCGCGGTTATAAGCCGTGCCGGTTATTTTATCGATTAAAGCTGTGCCGCAGGAGCGGCTGAAGGTCTGCCTCAGTCGGCGGCCTTCATGGAGAGGTAGGCATTTATAAAGCCGTCAATATCTCCGTCCATAACGTTCTGAATGTTGCCGTTTTCGTAATCAGTGCGGTGGTCTTTAACCAGCTGATAGGGCATGAAAACGTAGGAACGGATCTGGCTGCCCCACTCAATCTTCATCTGAACACCCTTGATGTCGCTGATCTTTTCCAGATGCTCACGCTCTTTGATTTCTGCAAGCTTTGCACGGAGCATGTTGCGGCAGTTTTCAAGGTTCTGGAAATGGCTTCGCTCAACCTGAGAAGAAACCACGATGCCGGTGGGCAGGTGAGTAAGACGAACAGCGGAAGAGGTCTTGTTGACCTTCTGACCGCCTGCACCGGAGGAACGGTAAACATCCATTTTGATGTCCTCGTCACGGAGCTCAATCTCGTTGTTGTCGCTGATCTCGGGCATAACTTCGATAGCGGCAAAGGAGGTGTGGCGGCGTCCGGCGGAGTCAAAGGGAGAAACGCGGACAAGTCTGTGTATGCCGTGCTCGCTCTTTAAAAAGCCGTAGGCGTTTTCACCTTCAATCATTATGGTGGCGCTCTTAAGGCCTGCTTCATCGCCGTCCAGATAATCCATAACCTTTACTTTATAGTTATGACGCTCGGCCCACATATTATACATACGGTAGAGCATGGAAGCCCAGTCCTGAGCCTCGGTGCCGCCGGCACCGGCGTGGAAGGTGATAATGGCATTGTTTGCGTCGTACTCGCCGGTAAGGAGAGTACCAAGGCGCATGGCTTCAAAATCGGAGGTGTACTTTTCAAATTCACTCTGCAGCTCGGGAAGCATACTCTCGTCATCTTCCTCCAGAGCCATTTCGCACATAACGTACATATCGTCCCATGCAGAGCAGAGCTTTTCAAATTTATCTCTCTTGTCCTTTAAGGTTTTCAGACGCTTCTGAACCTTCTGGGAATTTTCAACATCGTTCCAGAAACCGTCTCTCTCGCTGGCGGCCTCCAGTTCTTCTATTTCTTTATTTGCAGCCTCAAGCTTGAGTGCGTCCCGGAGGACATCCAGATCAGGCTTAAGGTTATTTAATTTGATTTTATACTCTTCAAATTCAAGCATTTTCAGTCTCCCGTGTTTCCATCTTGTTTTATATTTATAATATCATGCGTATATTAAGATATTATAAACAAAAACAGGCAATTTGTAAATGTGTTTTTTATCGGCTATTTGCCTATGAAAAATCTGAATTACTATTCCAATTTTAGCATATTAGTGATATAATAACATAACCAGAGGTGTGGACAGAGTTCAGACCTTAATGGAAGATGAAAATGAGATGTTTAAATCTTTAACGGAGGGTAAAAGAGAAATATGATTTCACACGGCAAAGAAATTAAGGTTTTCGCCGGGAACTCAAATCCCGCACTGGCAGAGGACATCTGCTCTGAGCTCTACAAAGAGCTGGGCAATGCCACTGTTACCCAGTTTGCTGACGGCGAGTGCTCAGTGTCCGTAGCTGAGCCTGTTCGCGGCAAGGACGTGTTTATTGTTCAGTCTACCTGCAATCATGTTAATGACAACCTTATGGAGCTGCTCATCATGATTGACGCTATGCGCCGCGCATCCGCCGGTCGTATAACCGCTGTTATTCCTTACTTCGGTTATGCAAGACAGGACAGAAAGGCCAAGAGCCGCGATCCCATATCCGCAAAGCTGGTGGCAAACCTTATCACTGCCGCCGGTGCAGACAGAGTGCTTACCATGGACCTTCATGCAGCACAGATTCAGGGCTTCTTTGATATTCCCGTGGATAACCTTATGGGTGCCCACCTCTTTGTAAAGCACTTTATAAAGAAGTTCGGCAAGGGCAACGAGGACGTTATGATTGTTTCTCCCGATGTCGGCAGCACTGCCCGCGTCAGAGCCTTCTCCATGAAGCTGGGTGTCAACATGGCTATTGTTGATAAGCGCCGTGAGCGTGCAAACCAGTCCGAGGTTATGAACATAATCGGTAATGTCGAGGGCAAGACCTGCATACTGCTGGACGATATTGTTGATACTGCCGGTTCCCTCTGCGGTGCCGCAAAGGCAATCAAGGAGATCGGCGGAGCAAAGGAAGTCTATGCCTGCGCTACCCACGGTGTCCTCTCCGGCCCCGCTATCGAGCGCATTGAGGAAAGCTGCATTCAGGAGCTGCTGCTTCTGGATACTATTCCTTACCCCAAGGATAAGCCCGCTTGCTCCAAGATTCGCTACATTTCCACTGCCTCTGTTTTTGCTGAGGCTATAAGACGTATTTACGAAGAAGTTTCTATTTCCAACCTCTTCGACTGATAGAGAGATAAACCCGGCAGTGTGCCTTTGTTACCTGCCGGGATTTTTACAACATTGCCGCCGTTTTCCATTTGATATTCAGGGACACGGAGGCGGAGGTGCAAGGTGTTTTTAAAAAGCAGCGGAGTCTCGTGGCTTGTGGTATTCCTCGGAAACCCCGGGACTAAGTATGACGGTACACGCCATAATGCCGGCTTTATGGCAGGCGATGCACTGGCCAAGGCCAAGGGCGTGGAAATTAACAAATCAAAATTCAAGGCTTTAACGGCTACATGCGAAGTCGGCGGAGAAAAGGTGATGCTTATGAAGCCTCAGACCTTTATGAACCTTTCAGGTGAAGCCGTAGCAGAGGCCGTTAATTTTTATAAAATAAAGCCTTCAAACGTGATTGTGGTGTCTGACGAGGTGTCTTTGCAGATCGGAAAGCTCCGTATCCGCCGCAAGGGCTCTGCCGGAGGCCATAACGGACTTAAAAATATAATTGCCCATCTGGGTACGGAGGAGTTTCCCCGTATACGTCTGGGCGTAGGGGCGCCGCCTCATCCCGACTATGACATGGCGGACTGGGTGCTGTCCGTTTTTAAAAATCAGGATGCGCTCGATATGCAGAAATCTGCACAGAGAGCGGCGGAGGCCGTTGAGTGTTATATAACTCAGGGGCCGGATAAAGCGATGAACCTGTACAACTGAGGATTTGACGGGGAGGTAAGTTTTCTTCCTCCCCGATATGATGAAATAAAGAAAAGGAGGCTGCATATGGCTAAAAAATGTATAGCTATGCTGCTTGCAGGCGGTCAGGGCTCCAGACTTTATGCTCTGACTCAGAATGTGGCAAAACCCAATGTCCCGTTCGGCGGAAAGTACAGAATAATTGACTTTCCTCTTTCTAACTGCGCAAACTCCGGCATCGACACCGTCGGTGTCCTGACTCAGTACAGACCTCAGCGTCTAAACAGCTATATCGGAAACGGTCAGCCTTGGGATCTGGACGTTGCAGACGGCGGAGTTTACATCCTGCCGCCCTACCAGAGCGCAGGAGAAAAAGGCTCATGGTTTTCCGGTACTGCCAACGCCATCTATCAGAATATCGGTTTTATAGACAGTTATGACCCTGAAAACGTGCTTATCCTTTCAGGCGACCATATCTATAAAATGGACTATGCCGATATGCTGAAAGATCATCTGGCCCATGATGCCGCATGCACAATATCGGTGCTTCAGGTCTCCATGGAGGAGGCTACCCGCTTCGGTATTATGAATGTAGGCGAGGACGGTTTTATTAACGAATTCGAGGAAAAACCCGCCCACCCCAAGAGCGATCTTGCTTCTATGGGTATTTACATATTCAACTGGAAGAAGCTTCGTGAATATCTCATAGCAGATGAAAACGACCCCAATTCCTCCAAGGACTTCGGAAAGAACGTTATCCCGGCTATGCTTGCAGCAGGGGAAAGACTGTGGCCCTACCGCTTTAACGGTTACTGGCGCGACGTCGGTACCATTACAAGCCTTTGGGATGCAAACATGGATATGCTTTCCACCACCCTTATAAATCTCTATGACCCCAGCTGGCCCATAGGCTCCAGAAGCCCTGTATGCCCGCCTCATGTTACCGGAGATAATGCCCAGATAATTCACTCCATCGTTACCGAAGGATGCGAAATTTACGGTCATGTTGAAAACTCCGTGCTGTCTCCCAGCGTGACAGTTGCAGAGAGCGCCAATGTGCTTTACAGTGTGCTTATGCCCGGTGCTGTTGTGGAAGAGGGCGCAGTCGTAGAGTATGCCATAGTAGGTGAAAATACAGTCATCGGTGCCAATGCTCATGTAGGCGCTCCCCCTGACGGAACTGACGAATGGGGCGTTGCCACATGCGGCCCTGATATTAAAATCAGAAGCGGAGCAAAGGTTCCCTCAGGCGCTATGATATATACAGGCGAGGAGGTCTGAACATGAAAGACTATCATGGAATAATCTTGGCTTACAGCGCTGAAAACGAGCTGAGAGAGCTTGTAAGCGCCCGTAATACTGCCGCTCTCCCTTTCTGCGGCAGATACAGAGTTATTGACTTTCCTCTGTCATCCCTGCGCAACGCCGGTGTATTCAACGTGGGCGTTATCATGCAGAGAGAATACCAGTCCCTTCTCAACCACCTTGGCAGCGGCAAGCCCTGGGATATGAGCAGAAGAGTCGGGGGACTGCGTATCCTGCCTCCCTTTGGTCTGCCCGAAAACCACAGCGGCAAATATGACGGCACTGTTGAGGCGCTTAACGCCGTGACCCGTTATATTCAGGATATTGAACAGAGCCATATCATACTTTTAAAGGGCAATATCTGTGCTAACATCGATCTTGATGCAGCCATTGCCGTTCACGAAAGCTCCGATGCTGCAATTACCGCAATCTGCGCCAAAAGCGCATCTGTGGGCCTTCATCACCGCTACGTTCTCAATGAGGACGGTTTTGTGGAAAAAATGCTGTACGATAGAGTAAACGACGGAGAGGGTCTGCCTTCTCTGGGCGGTTACATTATTCATAAGGACATGCTGTTAAAGCTTATGGATATGTGCAAAGCCGCAAACCTCTACCGCTTCCATAAAGATGCAATAGCCGCCTATATCAGAGAAGGCGGAAAGATGAACGTCTATGTCCATGATGGCTATGCCGGTACTATAAGCTCTGTTGAGGCATATTATAAAGTCAGCATGGATATGCTGAATGCGGAAAACAGAAAGAGCCTCTTTAACCATCAGCGTCCCGTTCGTACCAAGATACATGAGGAAGTCAGCACCTATTACGGCGAAAAAGCAGTTTCCCGCAGAAGCCTTGTGGCTGATAACTGCATTATCGAGGGCGAGATCGAAAACTGCATTATTTTCTCAGGTGCCAGAATTGCACAGGGTGCAAAGCTCCATAACTGCATCATCATGGATGGCTGCATAGTTAAAGAGGGCTGTGATCTTAACTGCGTCATCGCAGATAAGCACGTCACCTTCTCCGAGAATACCGTTTTAACCGGCGCTCCCGGACTGCCTGTGGTTGTGCCGAAAAATTTTGAAATCTGAAACAGTTTAATTTATACCTACGGAGGTACGTCCATATATGATAGGTGAAATTTCACGAAATGAAATGCGCAGCGCTATCGAGGATAAGCTTTGCGCCAGATTCAGCGTAACAGGAAAAACCGCCACCGACGAACAGATTTTCCAGGCAACTGCAATGGTTATAAGAGAGCTTATGAGCCGCTTCCTTGCAGTGGAGGACCCCAGACACGCTGAAAAAGAAATCCATTACATGTCCATGGAATTCCTTATGGGCCGCAGCCTTATGAAAAATGCCTACAATCTGGGCGTTTCCGAGGCACTTATAGGCGCTCTGGAGGATATGGGCAGAAATGCGTCCGATATTTTCGAGGAAGAGCCTGATGCGGGCCTTGGTAACGGCGGTCTGGGCCGTCTTGCCGCCTGCTACATGGATTCTATGGCCACTCTGGGCCTTCAGGCCACCGGCTACTCCATATGCTACGAGCTTGGAATTTTCAAACAGAAATTCCGGGACGGCAAACAGACTGAAGTTGCGGACAACTGGCGTACTGCCGCAGAGAGCTGGCTTGTACCCCGCTATGAGGATGCAGTTGAGGTTCGCTTCGGCGGTCAGATTTCACCACAGTGGGACGAGTTCGGCCACTATCACGCCGAGCATACCGGCTATACCTCTGTTATTGCAGTGCCCAGAGACATGCTGATTGCAGGCTACGGCGCAAATGAGATTAACACTCTCCGCCTGTGGGATGCAAAAAGCCCCAACTCTCTGGATATGTACCTCTTCTCCGAGGGCGAGTATGTAAAGAGCATGGAGCAGCGCACCATGGCTGAGGTTATCACCAAGGTTCTCTACCCTGCCGATGACCACAGAGAAGGTAAGCTTCTCCGCCTCAAGCAGCAGTATTTCTTCGTATCTGCCACCGCTCAGGATGTTGTGCGCAAGCACATTGAGACATGGGGAGATATAAGAAGCTTTGCCCAGCACCACACCATGCAGATTAACGACACCCATACTACTCTCATTATCCCCGAACTTATGAGAATTTTTATGGACCAGTACGGCATGGGCTGGGACGAGGCATGGGATATTGTTAAAAACAGCGTTGCCTACACCAACCACACTGTTATGAGCGAGGCTCTTGAAAAATGGCCTCAGGATCTGGTGCAGGAGCTTATGCCCAGAGTCTGGGAAATCATATGCGAGATTAACCGCCGCTGGTGCAACTACCTCCGCGACAGCTTCAATAACGATGACAGAGTGGGCAGAAACCTTATTATCTACAATAATCAGGTTCATATGGCCAATATGTGCCTTTCCGCCTGCTATAAGGTAAACGGTGTTTCCCGCCTCCACGGCGAGATACTGAGAGATGACCTGTTTAAAGATGTCTGCTCTCTCAGACCTGAGCAGTTCACCTATGTTACCAACGGTATCGACCACCGCCGCTGGCTCAGCCAGATTAACCCCGGCCTTGACGCCCTTATTAAAGAGCTTCTTGGCGGAGACAAGTATCTGACCGAACCTGAGGAGCTGGGCAGACTGAGAGAGTTTGCTTCCGATGCCGAGGTAAGAGCAAGAGTAAATAAGATTAAGCAGGAGAATAAAGAGCGTTTTGCAAAGTTTGCAATGCGTAACGACGGTATGCTTCTCAATACCGACGCTATTATAGACGTTCAGGTTAAGCGCCTGCATGAGTATAAGCGCCAGCTTCTGTGTGCAATGAGCATTGCCAACATGCAGATGCAGCTCCATGATAACCCCAATATGGACTTTGTTCCCAGAACCTTCGTGTTCGGTGCAAAGGCTGCCGCAGGTTACAGAGTGGCAAAGCGGATTATCGAGCTTATCCTCTCTCTTGCTGACGATATTAACAACGACCCTGTCTGCAAAGGCAAGCTTCAGGTTTACTTTGTGGAAAATTACAGAGTTTCCGCCGCCGAGGCCATTGTGCCCGCCGCTCAGGTTTCCGAGCAGATTTCCACTGCCGGTAAGGAAGCCTCCGGTACCGGCTGCATGAAGCTTATGATGAACGGTGCTGTCACAATCGGTACTCTGGACGGTGCAAACGTTGAGATGTACGAGAGACTTGGTGACGAAAACATGTTCCTCTTCGGTCTCCACACTGACGAGATCGAGAACATGCGCCGTCAGGGCTATGACCCCGCAAACATTGTGAGAGCCGACAGCGAGCTTTCACGCATCTTCCAGCGCTTCAATCAGGGCTTTGCCGATGGCAAGAGCTACTCCGATCTGGTTTCCGGCCTTATCTACGGCGGCGACCAGTATATGCTCATTGCCGACTACCGCTCATATGTTGAGTGCCAGAGAAGAATGTACGACAGAATTAAGAATGACGATGAGAGAGCCCGTCTTGCAATCATGAATACCGCAGAGAGCGGCGTGTTTGCAGCTGACAGAGCTATCTCCGAGTACGCTGAGAACATCTGGAATATAAAATGAAAAAAGACGTCGTAGTAATAGGCGGCGTAAATATGGATATTGAAGGCAGTCCCGCCTCTGATCTTATCATGCGGGACTCAAATCCCGGCGCTGTAAGCGTAAGACCGGGAGGCGTAGGAAGAAATATGGCTCATAATCTCCGCTATCTTGGTATGGAGTTGAGCTTTATCACCGCTATAGGCGGCGACCTCTACGCCAAAAGCCTTTGGGATAACTGCGGTGCACTGGGCATGGATATGAGTATGGCACTTGTACTTCCGGAGCGCCGCAGCTCCGTATATCTGTATGTGAACGATGAAAAAGGGGATATGCAGGTTGCAGTATCCGATATGGGAATTGTGAACTGTCTGACCCCTGAATTCTTCGCCCCGCTTATGGAAAAAATTAACAGTTACCCTGCACTGGTAATGGATGCAAACATACCCACAGAGAGCATTGCTTTCCTTACTGAAAACTGCACCATTCCTATTTATACCGACCCGGTTTCCACTATAAAAGGGAAAAAGCTTATGCCTTACCTAAACAAGATTTACGCCATAAAGCCCAATCTTATCGAAGCGGAAGCCATGACAGGTGAAAAAGACCCGGAAAAAGCCGCTAAAGCCCTTGTAAAGGCAGGAGTGAAGCGGGTCTTTATAAGTCTGGGGGCAGACGGTATGCTGGCATGTGACGAGAATGAGTGCCTCAGACTGCCTTGCATCAAAACCGAAATCGTGAACACTACCGGTTCCGGTGACGCATCAGCCGCCGCCATTGCCTGGGCCGGAATAAAAGGGCTTTCCCTGCGCCAAAGCGCAGAAGCCGCTGTGAGAGCGGGGGCAATAACCGCCCAGTGTCAGGAGCCTAATAACCCCGAGCTTATAAAACTTACACATTACTTTGAATGACAGTAAGGGACATGCAAAAAAGCATGTCCCTTAACTTTATATGAGGCTTTTTCCCGCAATTTTTGAGCTTTCAAAAACGGAGAGTATTCGACTTGCTTTTCACGCCTGCCTGTGCTATAATAAATATAACAGAAAGTAAAAGAACCGTCTGATAAAAGAAGGGCTTTAGTATGGCGTCGCTATGCGCCTTATGAAGGTGCCTTCATTTTTTTGACTTTCGGCTCTTTTCAGAAAATTTACAGGAGGTATAAAATGGAGCAGTTAAAGACAGCGGGTGCAGGCCTTATCGGTCAGACAGTTAAACACAGAGCCTTCGGAAGCGGCGTCATTGAGGATTTATCCGGAAATGTGATAACGGTTAATTTCAAAAAAGGCGATAAGAAATTCATCTATCCTGACGCCTTTCAGAACTTTTTAAAGCTGGACGATGCGGAAAGTTCGGCTAAAATAAACAGCATCATGGATGCAAGAGAAAAGCGCATACAGGCAAAGAAAAATGAAATCCGCAAAACTGAGGAAACCAGAAGAAAAATACGCAGCATGAAGATAGTACCCAATTCCCATACGGTCTTTTCAATGGATGAGGAAGAGCTTCAGGAAAGCTTTAGCCGTGGCTGGGCATTTACGGGTCGATATATGAGCGGTTTTTCTGAGGGAAGACCCAGAACCGCCGGCAGAGTCAAACCTAATTCCCTGTGCCTGCTCACAACGATTGAGCCGGGAAAGCCTGAGAGCGAGAGAAAGCTGAGAGGCTATTACATGGTGAAAGAGGACTTCTACGGCGAAAAATGCTATGACGGTGAGATAAAGGCCCACGAAAAGTACCGTATGCTGTTAAGCCCTGAGGAAAGCTTTAAAATTTGGGATTGTGTGGGCGAAAATGAAATTCCCAAGCGCTTCGGCGGCCTTCATTTCAGATATATATCCGAGGACTCTGCAAAGAAGATTATAACCACGGCAAAAGAGAGACTTGCGGGAGACAGAGCAAAGCTTGCAGAAGAAATTCTGGAATACTACTGCAAGGTAAACAGACTGCCATATGAGAAAAAATAAATTAAAAATACCGGGGAGGTTTCATAAACCTTCCCGGTATTTTTATGCGGCGCGGATTTCAGAAGAAAGCTGTCAAATTCTTTCGTCTGTTACGATATGTTCTATTCCTGAATGTGTCCGGCTGAGATAATCCTTTAAAAAGCTGGGAAAAGCTTTGCGTTTATCCAAATCTTCGACGGAAATCCAGTGCATACTCTCTTTGACACCCTGAGTATAGCTGTTGCTGTTGAGCTGCTTTGAACCTCTCGGTTTCATCATATAATAAAAACAGATTTCATGGCATTCAAGACCATTCAGGGAACCGCTGTTTTCACTAAAGAAGTTCTCGTGAATTACTGCTAAATGGTCAATTTCATACTGAACCCCTGTTTCCTCAAAAACTTCTCTCTTAACAGCGTCCTCTGCGGTTTCACCCATGTGAACGGCCCCACCGACAGAGTATAAATAGTCCTCATTTTCGTTTCCTGCCAATAAGACACAATTATCTTCGATTATAATTGCGGCTGCCCGATACCTGAACCAGTGGTTTTCTTTTGTAAATCCACAATCAAACATTTATACACGCCTCCAGCAGTTTTTACTCAGACTTTTTTTCGGTATTCTT
>JAHHRQ010000048.1 GCA_020025715.1 Oscillospiraceae bacterium
AAAAAATGCAGCGATGAAAATTCATCGCTGCATACTGTTTTATTCTAAAATAAAAGATACTAAAAAAATCAGTCTGAACATAGCATTTCGCTGCAATCCACCTTGGGAAAAGAAATGGAAATCTTGAAGCCTTTTCCCCATTCCGACTGCACATCCAGCTTTAAATTCAGGTCATCTGCCATCTTTTTCGTCAGATAAAGTCCCATTCCGGTGGCTTTTTTACGGCTGTCGGTGGAATCCCCGGTAAAGCCTTTCTGGAAAATATACGGAAGATCATGGGCTTTTACTCCTGTGCCGTTATCTGCAACAGACAGGACATTTTCCTTTTCACTTTCCGCAAATTTTATGGTAAGTACAGGCTGGGCGCTGCTGTATTTTACGGCATTGGAGACAATCTGGCCCAACATGAACTGAAGCCCTCTCCGGTCGGTATAAACAGTTTCTCCGCCGAGGCCGTTTACAACGGTAAACTTCTTTTCTTCCAGAAGCGGTGCGTAATCCTCCAGAACCTCTTCCACGGAATTTTTAAGTCTGAGCGGCTCAAACCTGTAATCCTTGGTGCTGCTTTTAAGACGGGCATAATAGAGCATCTGGTTTACATTTTCCTGTAAGCTGCTGCGAACATAGTCAAGCTTTACATGAAGCTGCGGGGGCAGTTCATCGGAGTGATTATCTAAAATCATGGTCAGCAGGGCAAGGGGCGTTTTTGTCTCATGGGCCCAGCTTTCCACATATTCCTCATAATCCTTTAATTCCCCGCTCATATCATGCAGACAGTTCCGGTTTTCCCGCAGAACTGCGGAAAGCTTTCTCAACTGTTCCCGCTCCTGTCCGCTCACTGCTCTAAGCAGCTTTTCTTCATTTACTGCATCCGGTTCAGACAGGAAATTTTCAAAAAGCTTTTCCCTTTTTCTGTCTCTGAATACCACATAGCCAATTATTGCCCCGAAGAAAATCACACTCCACAGCACAATTACAGCTATAACGGCTTTAAACGCCTGCACACCGGAAAGCCAGAGCAGCAGCGCAGAAAAGGCATCCACGCACAGCAGTAAAATCAGCCATACTGCATATTTTTTCAGTATATCAAGTGTTCCTTTCATAGCTCCGCCGCCTTTTCAAGACGGTAGCCCCTGCCGCGCACAGCCACGATTTTCTGTTCCATTTCAAGGTTTGCCATTGTCTTTTTAAGTCTGGTCAAATTAACCTGCAAAGCATTTTCATCAATATACTCCGCCGTTCCCCAGAGCGCTTCGCAAAGCTCCCTGGCAGTTACAGGCTCTTCCCCGCCGGTTAAAAGCATTTCCAGCAGCTTTCCCTGATTTTTAGGCAGCACAACAGAGCTGTTATGAATGTAGAGGGTATAAGTGCCCTTGTCAAGGAGAAAGCCCTCCCCCTCCAGAAGATTTGTGCGGCCTTCGTAACGTTTGAGAATGTTTGAAATTCTGGCAAGAAGCCGCTCTTTCCTGCATGGTTTAGTGAGGAATTCATCTGCCCCAAGCTTTAAGGCATGAAGCTCATCCTGCATCTGGTCTCTGGATGTGAGCACCAGAACAGGTATGGAGGTTTTCTGCTTGAGATCGCGGCAGATTTGAAAACCGCTTATTTCCGGCAGATTAAGGTCAAGAATTACAAGGTTTGGTGAAATGTCCGAAAGCTGCGCCGCCGCATCTTCAAATGCAGTTATTTCCATTGCCTCATAGCCTGCTTTTTCCAGCATACTGCAAAGCTCCTGACGAACATATTCCTCATCTTCTACAACTGCAATTTTTTTCACATCTCACCCTCCCCTTTTATTCTTCTCTCTGCGGCTCCATAAGCGTCAGCAAATATCTGTCACTGGAGCGCTTAACCGCAGTCATGTAAATGTATTCTACCACAAGCAGCAGCAAAATAACAGCCGCAGAAATTATAAGCATTTCTCCCTGTGTGCTTCGCATTTCCATTGAAAGCATCCCTCTGTACAGCGCCTTTACTCCGAACATGCTGCCCGCAGCGGCAACAAAAACCGGAAGCCCCATAAACCAGTTTATCTGCTTTCTTGCCGCCTTGCAAAGTGTTTCATAGTCAGCACCCAGACGGGTAAGGGTCTGATACCTGCGGCCGGTCTTGCGCTGACTCATCAAAAACTGAACTCCCATAATGGTATTTGCAACCACAAGGAAGATAATAGCGAGATAGCTTGTAATATAGCTTGCCGCCACAGTAAAGAACAGCTGTCTGCCCATATTCTGGAGATAACTTTCATATTCCAGATTATGCTCCTGCAGGTTCAGTGTATCAAGATGAACATTTATTGCGGAAATAGTATTCATAAGGCCGATTTTTTCCACAGTCTCGGGATTTAAAACGCCGTTTACATATACATCGTATTCATCCTGAGTATAATATAAAAACTGCTCATCCGGCAAAATCAGGGCAAAAGACAGAGTTATCGAGCGGTCAGTCACTAATTTTTCGGACTGAATCTCACCGGTGAGATAAATCCTGCTGCCGTCAAGCTGAGCTTCGGGACGGTCAGAGAGAATTTCATTTAAAATTTCCCGCTGTTCCTCTTTTATAAACTCAGGGTCTATATATACCGCCGCTTCATCCCCGCTGAGTTTTATTTCTGGTTTTCCCACAAGTTTCAGCAGCTCATTAAAATCTGTAAGCCGTATTACATGGGGATTATCGACATAGCTCAGATTATTCAGCAGTATTTCCCTTTGCTGAGTCTCTGGAAACTGCTCTATTGCCTCCATGACCGTATCCATGGTGAAAACGCCCTTGTACTCATCGGTAGTGCGGATATTGCCTATCCCCATTGTATAAAGCCCGGAAAATTCATTTTCAAGACCGTTTTCCCGCAAAACAGCTTTAATTTCGGGCAAAACCTCATTCGCAGGTGTGTCGCCGTAATCTCTGAATGTATAATCAAACACATGATCTCTGTTTTGGGAATTGGAACTTGAAATTCCTATTCCCGCGCCGAAAAAGCACAGTGCCGCCAGTATAAGCAGCGAGCTTATGGCAAGAGATGTGGACTGCCGGATAACATTTTCCTGTATCTGGCGGAAGTTAAAAACATGCAGACCGCTTTTTCCAGCTCCTGCAAGCATTGCAATAAACACACGCATGCCATAAAAAAGCAGGATAGTTCCCAGCATACCCAAAATCATGGCAAGCAGCATTATTATATCTTCTTCCCATGCCCTGCCGGAAATTGCCATGTAATACGCCGCTGCAAGCATGATTATTCCGCCTATACCGGAAACGGCGTAAACGAATGTGGGCTTTTGTTTTTTTACTCCCTCGGGAGTATCGGTGAGCAGAGAGCCTATCTCCTGCCGGCTGATTTTCCAGCTCAAAATCATAAATGCTCCCAGCTTTATTATAAGAAAGCCCGCAACGGTAAACACAAGCGCCGGAAGAGACAGAGTGAATTTATGACCGATAATTCCCATTCCAACCAGCTTTGCAGTTACAAGGCTGATAATTTCAGACAGCAGAACCGCCACCGGAAGTCCGATTGCAAGGGCCAGCAGACTGCTCACCCCATCCTCGGCAAGGAGCATGGAAAAAAGTTTATTTCTGCTCATACCCATCATAAGATATACGCCGAATTCATGTCTGCGCCTCTGGAGCTGATATTTACAGGCGAAATAAATCAGGAAAAACAGTATTACCAGCGTCATTATATAGAAAACAGGAATTAACAGCAGCAGCTTATCCACAGCGTCACTTTCCATTTTTCTCAGGAAAATCATTACGTCCTGATTTGCTATGGAGAGGATAATGTAAAAGGCCACAATGGAAATTACAAGGGATGCGAAAAACAGTCCGTTCTCTTTCCGGCTGCGTCGGCTGTTTCTGAAAATTAAATCAGAGAACATTTAAGCTACCCCCTCCCAGCTGGGCCATAACCTTTAAAATGCGCTTATAAAAGTCCTGCTGCGTTTCATCGCCACGGCGCAGCTCATGGAATATTACTCCGTCCTGAATAAACAGTATTCTCCTGCAATAGCTGGCGGCATTGGAATCATGGGTAACCATCAAAATGGTTGCCTGCTCGTCACGGTTCAAGCCGGAAAGCTTTTCCATAATGTTCTTTGCGTTTTTGGAGTCCAGAGCGCCGGTAGGCTCGTCGGCAAGTATCATTTTCGGGTGCATAATCATTGCCCTCGCTGCCGCCACCCGCTGCCGCTGTCCGCCGGACATCTGGGGCGGAAATTTATCCAGTACATCAGTTATTTCCAGATATTCCGCAAGCTGCTCCAACCGCTGCTGTCTCTCATTTTCAGGCATTTTGTGGAGAGAGGCGGGCAGAAGGATATTTTCCCTGCCGGTAAGATTATCAAGCAGCTCAAAGTTCTGGAACAGGTAGCCGATTTTTCTGCCCCTGTATTCGGCAAGCGCCTTTCCCGAGAGCGCGGCGAGATTTTCACCGTCCATTACAATACTTCCGCCGCTGTGCTTAATGACCGTTGCAATGCAGTTGAGAAGTGTAGACTTTCCCGAACCGCTGCTGCCCATAATCCCCAGAAATTCACCGGGCATCACCTGAAAGGTAATACCGTTAAGGGCCTTAGTCTGGTTCGGCGCATTTCCGTAAGTTTTGCTTAAATTTTCTATATTTAAAATAGCTTCCATTTAATTACCTCCTGTACTTTGCAGCTTAATGATAGCACAGCCCCCATGGAAATGGTACTTACAGTCAATGTAATATTTTTTACCGTTGAGCGCAATAAAAATACCGCTGGGACATTTTTTATGACAAGTGAAAAACTATATGCTATATTTATGTCACGAAAGGAAGGAGTGGAAAAATGAAATTCAAACTGGTAATTGACAGCAGCGCCGAGGAGGAAGTTCGGGCCACCGTACAAAAGGAAAGCGAATTCACCGACAAGCTTCAAAACATGGTGCTGCAATATAACGGCTGTGACCGAATAGCCGCATACAGAGATGATGAAATGAAAATGCTGCCATTTTCCGATATTGAGTGCATTTCCGTTCTGTGCGGAAAAAGCTACGCTGTGGATAAATTCGGCAATAAATATCACCTTAAATACAGGCTTTATGAGCTGGAAAAACTGCTGCCGGGAAACTTTATCCGCATTAACAAATCTGCCATTGCAAACAAAACTCAGATTTCTCATCTTTCAGCCGCCTTTAACGGCTCTGTGGATGCAGTTTTTAAATCCGGATATACGGACTATGTTTCCCGCCGCTGTCTGGCGGAGATTAAAAGGAGTTTAGGATTAAAATGAAGAAAACAAATTTAGTAAAAGAATTCTTTAAAATCGGCAGCATGTCTGCCGGGGGCGGGCCTTTAATTCTGGCAATTATATACTGGATTTTATTGGCTGCCGGAGTTGCGGAAAGCCTTTCAGTCCCGCAGGCCGTTCTGGGAATACTCACAAGCTTGGTTCTCGCCTTTATTGCCGGCGGCATCAGCGTTATATACAGAATAGAGAAGCTGCCGCTTATGTGGGCCTCCCTCCTCCACGCATCCATTCTTTACCTTGACTATCTCATTATCTATCTGGTAAACGGCTGGATTTCAAGCGCTCTTATTCCGATTTTGATTTTCACCGGTATTTTCATTGCAGGCTACTTTATAATCTGGTGCTTTGTCTCCTATTCAATAAAATGCTCCATACGAAAAATGAACGAAAAGCTCAGTCAACAGGCATAAAAAAGCGGCAGAGGAAACTTCCTCTGCCGCTTTTTTATTAAGCAGTATGTAATTATTTAACTTCGTAAGTCCAGCCGAAGGGATCGTCCAGATCACCCCACTGAATACCGGTCAGGGTATCGTACAGCTTCTGGGTCAGCTCGCCGGTCTTGAAGTCGTTGATAACAGTGATCTCGCCCTTGTAGTTAAGCTCACCCACAGGGGAAATAACTGCTGCGGTACCGGTACCGAAAGCCTCTTCCAGTTTGCCGGCACGGCCGGCCTGCATCAGATCGTCGATAGCCAGATGTCTCTCCTCGACCTCGTAGCCCCAGTGCTTCAGCAGGTGGATAATAGAGTCACGGGTAACGCCGGGCAGAACAGTACCGTCACAGGGAGCGGTAATGATTTTGCCGTCAATCTTGAACATAACGTTCATGGTTCCCACTTCTTCAACATACTTGCGCTCTACGCCGTCAAGCCACAGAACCTGAGTGTAGCCCAGCTCCTGAGCCTTAACCTGAGCTGCAATGCTGGCAGCGTAGTTACCGCCGCACTTGGTAAAGCCGGTGCCGCCCTTGGTAGCGCGGACGTACTCATCCTCAACGTAGATTTTAACAGGGCTTACGCCTTCGGGATAGTATGCTGCGACAGGAGACAGCACAATAACGAATTTATATTTGCTGCTGGGGTGAACGCCCACAGAAGCCTCAGTTGCAAACATGAAGGGGCGGATATACAGAGAAGTACCCTCAGCGGTAGGAATCCAGTCCTTCTCGTGCTCAACTACGGAAGCGACTGCCTCTATGAACATCTCCTCGCTCATAACGGGCATGCAGAGACGGCGGTTGGAGTTTGCAAAGCGGCGTGCATTCATTTCGGGACGGAACAGAAGCACACGACCGTCTTTGGTCTTATAGGCTTTCATACCCTCAAAGGTCTCCTGTGCGTAATGGAGCACAAGGCTTGCGGGGTCGAGAACCATGGGGCCGTAAGGTTCAATTTTAGCATTGCACCAGCCGTCTTTCTCGGTCCAATCCATGGTGAACATGTGGTCGGTAAAGTATTTACCGAAACCCAGATTCTGATCCCATTCGGGTTTTGTCTTTTTCTGAGAAGTTTCGATTACTTCTATTTTCATAGTTTTCCCCTCCATAGTAGTTGTTCCTTTCTTTGAAATTGCCATCAGGGACTAAAATACTTTGCCCGTGTGTTGGCACGCTGCATGTGAATTATTATTTGAAAACAAAAATCGCCCTTCAAATATAGAAGGACGATCATAAACCGTGGTACCACCTTGATTCCGGATATGCCTCCGGCACTTACTGCATCCAACAATGCATCTCACCTGTAACGTGGCTCAACTCCGGCTCACCTACTGTAATTTCAGCTCGCTTCTCAGGGATGATTTCACTTCGTATTTCCTCCGGCAGTTCGCACCAACCACTGCCTCTCTTAATGGATTCCACACGCGCTACTTGTTCCCGTCTGATGAATTTTACAAGGTATTTCGTTTTCGTTTTAAAGTATAGCACTGCAAATTTAAAATGCAAGTCGTTTTCAATAACTCGTCAAAATTTTCATATTAGGTCAATTTGAAGCAATTTTTACCCTATTTTAAGTGCATTTACGCCCTGTCCGGCATCATATATTTTTCTATTGCAACGGCAACTCCCTGCTCGTTATTTGTTGGTACAACAATGTCTGCTTTTTCCTTAAGCTCCTGTGTTGCATTACCCATTGCAAACTTCATTCCCGCTGCATCAAACATGGACATGTCGTTTTCCTCGTCCCCTATACATGCAATGTTTTCTTTCGGGATTTTGAGGTATTCGGCCAGTGCTGCAAGAGCCTTTCCCTTTGAGGCTTTCCGGTCATACATTTCAACATAGTGTGCGGAAAATGCCTTCAGGCAGAAGTCGTCTTTACTGAGCAGTTCCTTAAGCTGCTGCTCTGCCGTGTCGGAAAAATAAAACAGCTGTATTTCCTCAACATCGGATTTTTCTTTCTCAATACGCTCTGCAAGGTTGCCGGAATACTCGCTGTATTCCGCGTCCTTTCCGTAGCCCAGTCTGCCCAGCATCCGCAGCCAGTGGCCCTGTAATATAAATTTATGGTTCACATGGGCAGATATGCCGACTTTAATATTATCGTCGCACTGCCTGAGAAAATCTGCGGCTTTCCGGTAAGGTATTTTAGCCTCGTAAATTGTTTCTCCGGTGAGGGTATCGGTGACAACGGCACCGTTGGAGCTTATAACGTATCTGTAAAATGCCTGATCCTGTATCTGATGTGGCAGGCATGTAAGGGCTCTGCCCGTTGTCGGAACTACCATTATTCCCGCCTCTGATGCCTCCAGCAAAGCCTGCATTGTAACATCGGAAATCAGTTTCTTATCGTTAAGGCATGTACCGTCCATATCAATCGCCAGTAGTTTAATCAATGTGTCTTTCGCTTCCTTAATTTAGATTGCTTTAGGTATTATAACACCGGCGAACAGTAAATATATGTAAATAGTGAAAACATTCTTTTAACACTTAAAATTAAAAGCTGCCTTCCTCAGCAAACAGTACAGCCTCCCTCCCCTACTATTATAATATAAAAAAGTGCAGCCCCTGAAAGGCTGCACTTTGTAATTTTTTATGCTGTCAGCAGATTAGTTGATGTACTGCTTGTCGTAGTTGCCCTGAATGGTGCGAACGATCTGAGCGATAACGTCGCAGGTGGGGCAGGGAATGCCCAGCTCTTTACCGTACTCAGCGATCTTGCCGTTGAGAACGTCAATCTCGGTCTGGCGGTGGTTGAAGAGCATATCCTGGCACATGGAGGGATAGTAGTCGCCGATGTTGGTGACAATGTCCTTATGCTCGTGCTCAATGAAGTCATTGGCATCCAGAGGAGTACCCTTTGCGGTAGCAACAGCGCATGCTTCTCTGATAACGTTGCGGAACAGCTCTCTGCCGTTGGGATCAGCCTCAACCTCACTTATCTTCAGGCGCAGAACTGCGCAGACAGCGTTAACAGTGGAGTTAACAATGATCTTCTTCCAGACGTAGGTGTAGATGTCATCTGCACGCCAGTAAGCATCGCAGGTACCTTCGCGGAAGCACTTGAGCATGGTCTCGCATGCAGCATCGGTGAGAGGGCTTCTCTTGATTGCGCCGAAGTTCATCTGAACTCCGCCTGCAGGAGTGGATACACAGTGTGCAGGGCCTGCAAGAGCAGTGCCCAGAACGCCGGAACCGATAACGCAGCGCTCTTTGGGGAATACCTTCATCAGGTTATCGTCGTTGCCAAGACCGTTGATAAGGGAAACAGCAACGGTGTTCTCGCCGATAACAGGCATGGAGTCCTGAATTGCGGAGCTAAGCTGAGTTGCCTTGGTCATGTAGATGATTACATCAACCTTGCCCTCTTTCTCGAAAGCCTCGGAAGCGGTGGTATATGTACGGAAGCCCTGGAGAACTTCGGTAATGTCTTTGTACTCGCCCTCTTCCTGAAGGTGAATAGTAAAGGTCATGCCTTCCTCGCGGACCTTTCTCATGTGCTCTTCATAGCGATCTATGAGGATAATATCAGCTCCGCCCTTGCGAAGATAAGATGCGAAAACACTGCCGGCTGCACCGGAACCATACATTGCAAATTTCATTTAAATTTGACCTCCAAAAATGAATTATTATATAACGTGAGTTAAAATGATTTAACTTTTTACAAGTCAAATCATTTTAACCCTTTGCATGTGAACTTGTGTGAACGAATTATAAGTATCTGATTAACTCAATCAGTTGTCTGCGACAAGATTGCCAACCTTTGCCTCGGTGTTAGCTTCCTTCTGAGCGCCCTTGAGAGCTCTGACTTTAGGAATACCCCATACCAGTACGGGAAGGATAACAGCGAAGATAGCGTAGTAGCCGTCGTAGCCGTAAGCGTACTTGATGATGTTGGACAGACCCAGCAGAGACAGTGCAAAGCAGATGCAGATTACAACGAAGCCGACAACTGCGCTGCGGACTTTCTCGGACTTGATGACATTAGGCATGCAGACACCCTGGAAGCGCTGAACCATGGTGTAAACCAGAGTTACGCAGGTGGAAACGAATGCACAGAACAGGAGAAGGCTGAAGAGAACCAGAATAGTTCTTACGCCGACAAGGTTAAGGATGGTCTGGTTGGGGATACCGAGAGCGTTGGTGAAGCCGGTAACACCAGCAACCTGAAGAGCCTTAAGTACGGGGTACCACTTGGAGAGCATGTAACCGGAAGCTGCAAGAGCGCCGCCGTTCATGACCCAGCCGAGGATTACGGAACGCTTGATGCCCTTCATGCTCAGCTCGTTGGAAGCTGCGATCATGGGAGCGATGGATACGCACTGGAATGCTGCATAAACGATGATGCCGCTCCAGATAGAGCCGAATGCGTTGCTGGTGTATGCAATAGGCTCGATGTTGTTTGCGGTTAAGTACTGAGCGGTAATAGCGTCCATATCAGCGGTAAGACCGGAGAAGATAACGCAGGCAGTAATTGCGAGGATTGCAACGGAAAGGACGGTGGAAGCAGCCATAACAAGTTTGATGCCGAATACGCTGAGAAGAACGAGAACACCGACGATAGCAATATTGCACAGGAACTTTGCTAAGCCGACATACTCAATGCCGAGGAAGTTAGCCATAACTTCGCCTGCACCGGCAACTGCACTTGCAACTGCTGCAAGGATAATTACTATATAGAATATTTCGAACAGGATTTCCATCTTAGGATTGGGATAGAGAGCTGCGAAAGTGTCTTTGTAGTTATCAAAACCCTTGAGCTTTGCAAAGCTCATAACCACATACATAACCATAGCAAGGATACCCATTGCGATGATGGGGAAGATTGCTGCTGTCCAGCCGTACTGTGCAAAGTACTGGATTACCTGGTTACCGGTTGCGAAACCGCCGCCAACGTGTGTGCCAAACCATACAGAAGCCACAGCGAAGGCCGCAGCCCATGAACATTTTGATACATTTTTAGTTTCCATAAATTACATACCCACTTTTAATATTTTTCAGATTTCAGAATTTTTCAAAAAACGCAGGCAGAGAAACGATAAAAGAGCAAAAAAACGAAGTAGTGCATGCTAACTACTTCAGCTTTTTGACGTTTTGCAGGCGAAAAGAGGTTTATGCCATCTGTACATAACACTTAGTGTATTTTTGTGCACTATCACTAATTTCGACTGTTTCTGTCTGATTGCGTTTTTGTTTTTCTATCTTGTATGTTATACGGAATTTTAGCAAATTGCAAGCAAAGTTATAAAATAGACAGTCTATTTTGTAACAATTTAACGAAGGATTATGCTTTGTGCAATACGACGAAGCCTTTTTTCTCAGCACTTAATTACTCTGTTTTATGTGCAATTTCACTGATGTATCAATGCTCTCAGCCATTTTACACATGTAAATTTATGGTACTTTTTGAGGTATTTTAAGCTTTAATGAGACCTTTCTCTCAAATTCTTTTGGGCATATTTTTTGTTCAAAAAAAGTTCAAAATTCGGCACTTTTTTAACAGTGTTTTATCTGCTCTTCCTTTTTCTGCCTATTCTCTCTGTTCTCTCTTGTTTGCCATATTTTTAACACCTTGTTTGCTCCGATTTCTGCACCCTGCCGTACAAAAAAAGCCCCTTTAAAACGCAAAAAACGGACCCTGCCCTTTCGGACAAGATCCGTTTATCTTATATCTTTCAGTCTTTATACTGGTTATCGTAGTTATTCTGTATGCAGGAGATGATCTGGGTAAGAACTTTGTTGGTGGGAGTGGGAACGCCCAGAGCCTCGCCGTACTCTACTATCTTTCCGTTTAAAACGGAAATTTCCGTCTGACGCTTATTCATAAGCATATCCTGACACATTGAAGGATAATAGTCACCCATGTTGGTCATAACATCCTTAAAGTCTTTTTCCATAAACTCGTCTGCATCTATGTCAACGCCTCTTGCACGGGCAACAGCAGCAGTCTCATGTATTGCCTGACTGAAGAGCTGGTATCCGAACTCATCCTCTGCAACAAAGCGGATTTTAAGTCTGAGAGCGGCGCAGACTGCATTCTCAGCGGAATTTATGATAACCTTTTTCCATACATAATAATATATATCGTCTTTGCGCCAGTAGGCCTCGCATCCGCCGGCTCTGAAGCACTTCTCCATAAACTCACATGCTCTGTCGGAAAGCTCGGAACGGGCAATGCCGCCGAAATTCATCTGTACGCCGCCTGCGGGAGTGGAAACACACTCGCCGGGGCCGGTAAGTGCAGTTCCGATTACGCCGGAACCTATTACGCAGCGCTCGGCAGGGAACTTTTTCATCAGCTCATCATCATTTCCCAGACCGTTTATCAGAGACACAAGCACAGTCTCAGGGCCGATGCAGGGTCTTGCGTTCTCAATGGCCTGCTCCAGCTGGGTTGCCTTGGTCATAAAAATTACTATATCAACAACACCGCAGTCGGCTGCATCTGTATAGGTTTCAAAGCCTGTAAGCTGCTTTGTAACGTCGTTATACTCACCATTTTCATTTTTTGCATGAATGGTAAACTTCATGCCGTCTCTGCGAACCTTGTCCATATGCTCCTTATATCTGTCTATAAGAGCAATCTCGGCACCGCCGCTGCGAAGGTATGAGGCAAAAACACTGCCTGCGGCTCCGGAGCCGTACATAGCTATTTTCATTTTTTAACTCTCCTTGTTTTTAATTTTTTACGTATTAAGGTATCAAGCCCGCCCCAAGTTTCAGCATTTAGCTTCATTTATTATATTATAAGGCGGTGTTTATTAGTGTATAAATTATACAGCTTTTTAAATCTGTGTCAATAATTGCCAAAACTTTGGCTTTTTCCTGCTTTTTTCCGGAAAAGCTTTTCCCTTTCCCGGAAAAGAAAAAAGACCCGATTTCAAAGGAAATCAGGTCTTTTTTGTCAGTCATTGTAAATTGCCCGGCTCTTTTCAATGGGCTTTGTGAGCCACTTTCCGCGGAAGTAGATAATTGAGAAGAAAATAAGTGCCAGTATCCAGCTCACGGGATAGGCCATGGCAAGGGTAAATAGGGTGTGCCAGTGGGAAACGATAAGTTTTACCCACAGCACTCTGAATACGCATACACACAGTATATTTACTACCGTCGGTACGATTGTATATCCGGTACCGCGCATTGCGCCGGAGAATACTTCCACCGGGCAGAAGGTTATATTAAAGGGAATAATCATCAGCATAACGCTTGCGCCGATTGCAATAACATTTCTGTCGGTAGTATAGATACCCAGAATAGGTTCGCGGAACAGCAGAATAATGCTGCTTGTAAGCACAACTGCCACCGCATTCATGCCGATACAGGTCCATACACTGCGGCGGATACGGTCATACTTCTGTGCGCCGTAGTTCTGACCTACAAATGTTGTGGCTGCAACAGAGAAGGAGTTTAGTATCATCCAGCTGAGAGCATCGGTTTTCTGGTATGAAGTCCATGCGGCAATGGTGGCCTCACCGAAGGAGTTGACGCTGGACTGAATAAGCAGGTTTGAAAGGTCAAAGGTTATAAACTGCAATCCGCCGGGAATACCGATTGTGAGGACTCGGCGCATAAGTCTGCCGTGGATTTTAAGCTGTTTTAATCTCAGTTTTGTCTCATCAGGCTGCTTCATCATGGTAATAACAACCAGAACAGCGCTGACACACTGGGAAATCACAGTTGCAACTGCTGCACCTGCAATGCCCATTTTAAACCACACAACGCACACAATATCCATAACAATATTTACAACACAAGCAATTATAAGGAATATTGTAGGGCGGGTGGAATCTCCAAGTGCTCGCAGTATGCTGGCTCCCATATTATAAACCATGAAGGCAATAGAGCCGGAAAAATAGATATGAATATAAAGTACCGCCTCGTTATAGCAGCTTGCAGGAACCTTTGTCATGCGGAGAATCCACGGACCTGCAAAAATGCCTATAAAGCTAATTATAACTCCAAGTACCAGAGACAGAGCCATTCCGGTGTGTATAGAGCGTGAGACGCCTTCTTTGTCCCGGGCACCGTAGGTCTGGGAAACTATGACGGTAATACCGGTGCTAAGGCCCATAAAAAAGCCGCTTACCAGATTTATAAGGGCAGATGTGGCGCCAACAGCCGCCAGTGCCTGAGTACCTACCGCACGACCTACTATTATAGTATCAACAGTATTGTACATCTGCTGGAAGAAAGTACCCAGCAGAATGGGAAAGAAGAATGAAAGAAGCTGCTTCCAGATCACACCCTC
>JAHHRQ010000049.1 GCA_020025715.1 Oscillospiraceae bacterium
CTCTTTGAGCCGGGCAAGAGTGAAATGCTCACCGAGACCGGAGGCTAAAAGTCCGGCGGATAGCTCGTCGAGGAAATCTTTTAATTCTGCCTTTTGCAGCTTCTCTCCGCCCTCTAATTGCCGCACCAGAGCGGGATTTGCACATACGCCGCGACCTACCATTACTTTTTCGCATGGGGTGACATTGAGCAGCTTATCGAGTTCGGCTTTGGAAAAAATGTTTCCGTTGTAGCAGACGGGGTTTTTGCTGTTTTCAACGGCGTACTTAAAGGCTTCAAGCTCAACGGGGCTTTTATACTGCCCTGCCTTATTGCGGGCGTGGACGGTCAGCTCGTGAATGGGGTACTTGTTGTAAAGGTCCAGAATTTCGGGGAAACTTTCGGAGCTTTCCACACCCAGTCTGGTTTTTACGGAGATTTTCAGATCAACCTTTGAAAAAATCTCATCTAAAAAGTTATCAAAACCCTTAATATCCGCCAGCATACCTGCACCCTTGTGCTTGGGGACAACGGTTCCCGAGGGGCATCCGGCGTTTAAATTTACCTCTTTATAGCCCATTTCCCCGAAAAGCTTTGCAGCGCCGATAAACTGCTCCGGCGCGTTGCAGAGCACCTGCGGCACAAGCTCATAATCCCGGTTGTTTTCCGGCAGAATGTCCCGCATTGAGCCGGCCTTGAATTTTCCCGAACCGTCGGGGGAGATGAAGGGGGAATAGTATTTTGAAACGCCGGGAAAGCGGCGGTTTAATATATTTCTGAACACATAGCCTGTCAGCCCCTCCATTGGGGCGAGGTAATAAATCATATAGTCACTTCCAAAATTTCAAACTGACACTATGATACAGGAAAGAGCGTTGAGGGGCAAGAAAATTTTTTCCGGAGAATTGAAAATTTCATAAATTTTATATATAATTGTGTTTTCAGAAAGGAGGGGCTTCATTGAGATACCCTACCATGACGAGAATACTGGCAATCTTTCTGGCGCTGTGTGCCTTTGGGCTTATCTGCGCCGGAGGATTTGGAATATATACCGCCCGCAAGGATAAAATAAGCAGCCAGAAAGAACTGGAAAAAATGCAGAGCTGGGCGGAGGAATATAAAGAGCTGGACACCCGCTTAAACGGTGAGAGCAAGGCCGACGAAATGGGCGAGAAGCTGGATAAGGAAAGCGAAACCCACAAGGAAATGTCCTCAGAGCATAAACGGGAGCTGGCCGAATACAGCGCCGGAAAAAGCGGCGTGCAGATTGGCACAAATGCCCTGATTGCAGGAGACGACAAGCTTTACGAGGGCTGGGAGCAGTACTATGCAGGAGTAAAGCTTTTCGAGGAAAAGGAGCAGGAGTTTAACGAGGGCTACGCCAAGTTTACGGCGGGAAAAGCCGCCCTTGATGCTTCAAAAACCCTGTATGCCGCAGGGGTTCAGGCTTTGGACGGTGTGAAAGCGGTTGTAAATGAGCTTGAAACTCTGGATGAAGTCTTTGAAAGCGGCGACAGGGAAGAGGCTTACGACAGGCTGCTCACCGCCTACGAGGGTGCGGTTTATGCAATTTCTGACGCGGAGGAAGCGGTAAACGGCCTTCTGGAGCAGGGACTTATTAGCTCTGAGCAGGTAAGCCTGATTGAAAACGGTATTATCGCCGCTACCGGCATGAGCAGCGATGAAATTAAGGAAAAGGTAGAGGGAGATTATAACTGCCTTTTAAACAGCGGCGAGCTGAGCGAGGAGGAATTTGCACAGCTTAAAGCTCAGTATGATGCAAACAAAGCCAACCTCATTCTGGTTTCCCAGACCATTAAAAAATACATAGGCCCCGCAGAGCAGCAGCTTAACGCCATGGGCGCTGAAATTCAGAAAGCGGACGCTGAGATTAAAAAAACGGAGCCTATGATAGAAAAGGGCAAGGCCGCCATTGAGGAGGGCCGAAAAGGTCTTGAAGGGGCAAAAGCCGTACTCCAACAAGGGGATGCAGCCCTTGTTCAGGGAGACAAAAAACTGGATGAAGAGCAGGCAAAGCTTGACGCAAAGCTGCCGGAGCTTAAAGAGCAGAAAGAGGAGCTTGAAGATGAGCAATCTAAGCTCAATACTCTGCGGGATGAAACCAAAGAGCGGAAAGAGCTTGAAGGCAGGCGCACCTCTCTCAGCCTGAAGCTCCGGGAAAAGCCGGAGATAAAAGACAGCTATGAATCGGGCACGGAGCTTTATGAAGCCGCTGAGAGCTATATTGCAGAGTTTGAGAATGACATAAAGGCGGAATACAGAAACTACATTATTGCCGCCGTGATTGCAGCCCTTGCCGCCGTTGCGGGAATGTTAGCCCCTGTCGGCGTTTTCGGAAAAGAAAAGGGTAGAATGAAGCGGATGATAATTCCTGCACTCTGCTGCGGAATTTCCCTTATTGTGCTGCTGTTCGGCTATTTTGCCCTGCACAGAATTTCTTCTGCGGCGGTTACCGCTATTTGCGCGTCTTTAGCCGTGATGCTTTCAGCCTACCCCAACAAAAAGAAAAAAGAGAGCTATTTATAAAAAGAAAAATCCCTCAGGAATTTCCTGAGGGATTTTGTAATTTACTTTAGTTTTCAGCGTAGCCCATGGGGTTCTTGGACTGCCAGTTCCATGTGTCTCTGCACATGTCGTCCAGATTGTACTGAGCTCTCCAGTGAAGCTCCTCAGCACTCTTGTCGGGGCTTGCGTAAACGGTGGCAAGGTCGCCGGGGCGGCGGGGGGCAATCTCATAGGGAATGTTAATTCCGGTGACACGCTGGAAAGCCTTAACCATATCCAGAACGCTGTAACCGTTGCCGGTGCCGAGGTTAAACACATGCTCGCCCTTGTGCTCCTGCATGTACTCAATGGCTGCAACGTGGCCCTTTGCAAGGTCAACAACGTGGATGTAGTCACGAACACCGGTGCCGTCGTGGGTGTCGTAATCGTCACCGAAAACGTTCAGGTGGTCAAGTCTGCCCACGGCAACCTGAGAAATGTAAGGCATAAGGTTATTGGGGATGCCTCTGGGGTCTTCACCTATAAGACCGGAGGGATGAGCGCCGATGGGGTTAAAGTAGCGGAGAAGAACGATTGACCAGTCCTTGTCGGAGTAGGCAGTGTCTCTCATAATCTGCTCGGACATGTACTTTGTCCAGCCGTAGGGGTTGGTGCACATGCCGGTGGTGGAGCTCTCTCTCAGGGGCATTTCATTGCCGCCGGTGTAAACAGTAGCGGAGGAGGAGAACACAATGTTCTTAACGCCGTGATCTCTCATGGTCTCGCACAGTACAACGGTGGAGAAAAGGTTGTTATCGTAATATTCAAGAGGCATTCTTACGCTCTCACCCACAGCCTTGAGGCCTGCAAAGTGAATGGCGCAGTTAATGTCGGGGTGAGCATCGAAAATGCGGTTGAGGGCATCACGGTCGCGAACGTCGTTTTCGTAGAAAGTGACTTTCTTGCCGGTGATCTGCTCCACTCTGTCCAGAGACTTCTTGCTGGAGTTTACGAGGTTATCAACAACCACAACATCCATGCCCTTATTGAGCAGCTCAACGCAGGTATGGCTTCCTATATAACCGGCACCGCCGGTAACCAGAACTTTCATATTTTTACCTCTCAGTCAAGTAAAGTCTCAGGATATACGCCCTGAGCTCTCATTTCTTTTATGTGATTTACAACGCTCTCCATGTCCTCACGGTATGTAATGCCGTACCATGTCTCGTGGCAGTTGAGGACGGTGACAGTGGCTTTGTGCTCCTGAATAAGGGAGTTTGCAACGAAGGGCAGGAAGTATTCACACTTAACGGGATTTACAGGCAGGTTTTCATCCAGCCATGCGGGGAAGCGGGCTTCAATCTCATCCAGCATGGAGTTCTGGAAGCCCCACAGGTTCATGGAAACGGGAACCTGACCGGAAACATCAGTCCATGTTTTGCCCTCATCCTCGGTATAAGCGCCGTTTTCGCCCACCTTTTTAATCTTGGTGTGCTCCACAACGTCGGTGAGCAGGCCGTTTTCAACCTGACAGATGCCGCGGGCAACGGTGCCGTTCTCGGTGACGGTGTTAATGAGCTTATATGCAACCATGGCGTGTTCATTGTCGGCATGGTCGGCGCTGAGGTAGTCATAAATTGCGGTGTAAGCGCCGGGGCCGTAGTAGTCATCGGCGTTAATTACTGCAAAGGGGCCTTTAACGATGCCCTTGCAGGAGAGAATTGCATGGGCGGTGCCCCAAGGCTTTTCTCTGCCCTCGGGAACATTATAGCCCTCGGGGAGATTATCAAGCTGCTGATATACATAATCAACATGGAAGTATTTCTCCATGCGGCGGCCCACGGCCTCCTTGAAGTCCTCCTCGATTTCGTGCTTAATGATGAAAGCAACATTTCTGAAACCTGCTTTATATGCGTCATAGAGGGAGAAGTCAATAATGGCGTGGCCTTTATCGTCCACGGCGGCAATCTGCTTTAAACCGCCGAAACGGCTGCCCATACCGGCGGCCATAATAACGAGAGTTGGGTTTTGCAAAATGAATACACCTCCGAATTTTCTTTAAGTAGCAATTTTATTATAACAGTATTTTTTTGTTTTGTATACTGTCAAAAAAATTAAAAAAGCACATTATTTAATAGAAATTGCTGCAAATATACAGCAGTCCGCATAAATGAAAAAGAAGTCAGCAAGTAAGATAAAATATATACCAATAAATTTAAAAAGCACTTCCGCCGATATAGGACGAAAGTGCTTTTTGTTTATGGTTATTGTGTTTCTCAGTATCTTTCCATTGCGATACGGCAGTAGTAATTGAAGCTTCTCTCCCGCTCCAGAGTGGAGGAATCCATGTGGCCGGGGTAAAGCTCATAATCGCCGGGGAGCATGCACAGCTTCTTTATGGAGCGCATTTCCTCGTCCATGTCGCCGCCGGGCATATCGGTTCTGCCGGCGGAACCTCTGAAAAGAGTGTCGCCGCAGAAAATTGCGTCCTCGCAGATTATGCTCACGCCGCCGGGAGTGTGACCGGGGGTGGAGATAATCTTGAATTTAAGGCCTGCGACCTCCAGCTCGTCTCCGTCATCATAGTGCTTGCCGTAGGGGGGCAGAGTGTAGCCGAACTGGGCAGCCATAGGATCGGTGGCGTAGGTTGCATCATCCTTTTTGGTGATGTATACGGGGATGTTCAGCTCCTCGCAGATTGAGTTTGCAGCGCCCACGTGATCAAAGTGGCCGTGAGTTATAAATACAGCCTGAGCTTTCAGCTTGTTGTCCTCAATGTAGTCGAGAATGGCGTTGAACTCATCGCCCGGATCAATTACGACACACTGAAGATTGTTCTCGTTGGTGACAATGTAGCAGTTGGTTTCAAACTGGCCTACGGGAATGGTTTTGATAAGCATAAATTAAAGCTCCTTCGTATCTAAAATTATAGTCACAGGTCCGTCATTTTCAGACTTTACCAGCATCTTTGCGCCGAATTCACCGGTCTCCACCTTAAAGCCCCTCTTGCGGCATTCCTCAATCACAAGCTCATAAAGAGGAATGGCGGTTTCGGGTCTGGCAGCGTGGGAGAAGCCGGGACGGCGGGATTTGCAGTCGGCATACAGGGTAAACTGGCTCACGATTAAAAGCTCAGCCCCTGCATCCATGGGGTTTACGTTCATTTTGTCGTTTTCATCGGTGAAAATTCTGAGACCGCAGATTTTATCTGCAATCTTTAAAGCCTCTTTCTCTCCGTCGTCCTCGTGGACGCCCAGAAGCACCAGAAAGCCCTTTGAAATTTCACCGGCAATTCTGCCGTCAATTTCCACCGAGGCAGAATTTACTCTTGTTAAAACAGCTCTCATATAAAAGCTCCTTAATTGCCGTTACGCTCAACCGAGGAAACACCCGGAATTGAGCCGAGACGGCCCATAATATATTTAAGCTCTGCTGCATTTTTAACCTCTAAGCTTACCACTGTGTAGGCAAGTCCGCCGCCGGTATCTCTGGATGAAAGGGTGCGAACCTTGGCATTGAGAGAGTTTAACACAGTTGCTATATCCATTACAAGACCGGAACGGTCTTTTGAGGAAATGAGCAGGGTGGTTACATAGCTGTCGGTAATGGTTCTTGCCCATTCAACCTTAACCCAGCGACCGTCAGAGCCGGGATCGCCCATGCGCTTCTGGTAGTTTTCACAGTCACGGCGGTGAATTGATACGCCCTGACCGCGGGTAATAAAGCCCACAATATCGTCCCCGGGAACGGGGGTGCAGCAGCGGGAGAATTTAACAAGGCAGTTATCAAGACCCTCAACCAGAACGCCGTGTACGCCCTTCTTCTCCTTCTTGGCGATAAGCTCACGCCGCTCGGCGGCCTGAGAAACTTTATCAAGAACTGATTTCTTGGGGTCGGGCTTAAGATTTTTAAGCTCGTCTTTCAGTCTGTTTGCAACTCTTGCAACGGTAACGCCGCCGTAGCCTATGGCGGCATAAAGATCCTCTTTAGTGGCAAAGGACAGACGCTTTAAAACGTGGGACATAACCTCATCGCACAGCACATCTTCGGCGTTTACGCCCATGTGCTTAAGCTCATCGAAGAGCATTTCGCTGCCGCGGATAATGTTGTCTTCACGGCGCTCCTTCTTGTACCACTGCTTGATCTTGGTTCTTGCAGAGCCGCTCTTTGCAACATTCAGCCAGTCGCGGCTGGGGCCGGGGGCGGAATTGGAGGTGCGTATCTCCACTATATCTCCGTTTTGCAGCTTGTGGTCAAAGGTGACAATTCTGCCGTTTACCTTTGCGCCAACCATGTGGTTACCCACATCGGAGTGAATAGAATAGGCAAAATCTATGGGGGTTGCGCCGGCGGGCAGGTTTATAACGTCACCCTTGGGGGAGAAAACGAAAACCTCGTCAGCGAACATATCAATTTTAAGGTTATGGAAAAAGTCCTGAGCGTCGGACTCCTGCTGGCTTTCAAGAAGTCTGCGTATCCATGCAAACTTGTCTTCATCGCCGGCCTTGACGGAGTTTCCGCCGTCGCTCATTTTATATTTCCAGTGAGCCGCAATACCGTATTCTGCGGTGTGGTGCATGTCCCATGTGCGTATCTGAACCTCAAAGGGAATACCCTCGGAGCCGATAACGGTGGTGTGAACGCTCTGGTACATGTTGGGCTTGGGGGTGGAAATGTAGTCCTTGAAGCGGCCGGGGACAGGCTTGAACATGTCGTGGATAATACCTAAAACGTTATAACATTCTGGGATAGTATCGACGATTACACGGAATGCACACAGGTCGAAAATTCCGTTTATGCTCAGCTTCTGGGAGTACATTTTACGGTAAATGCTGTAAACATGCTTGATGCGGTAGAAAATGGAGGCTTTGCAGCCCTCGGCTGCCAGACGCTTTTCAATCTTCAGCTTCATGTTCTTCATGAAGTTTTCCAGAGTGGGCATCTTCTTTTCCAGAGCCTCGGTTATCTCCTTGTAGCCGGTGGGGTCAAGGTACTGGAGAGACAGGTCTTCCAGCTCCCATTTTGCTTTCTGCATACCTAAGCGGTGAGCAATAGGGGCGTAAATCTCCATGGTTTCCAGAGATTTTGAGCGCTGCTTTTCCGGGGACTGGTATGCCATGGTGCGCATGTTGTGCAGGCGGTCGGCAATCTTAATGAGGATAACGCGGATGTCCTTTGCCATTGCCATAAGCATTTTACGCAGGTTTTCCATCTGCTCGTCCTCTTTGCTGGTGTACTGAACCCGTGTCAGCTTTGTAACGCCTTCAACTATATCAGCCACCGCCGTGCCGAACTGCTTTGCAATGTCGGCATGGGTGAGGGGAGTATCTTCGATTACATCGTGGAGCAGGGCGGCGATTATAGAATCCTCGTCAAGACCCATATCCACGGAAATGTCGGCCGCTGCAACGCAGTGGGTCACATAGGGGGAGCCCTCCTTGCGCTTCTGACCGGAATGGGCGGTCTTTGCCATTTCATAGGCGGCTCTTATCCTGCCTATATCCATTCCGTGTCCGGTGCTCTTTATCTTTTCTTCAAGCTCGGCATACATCTTATCCGGGTCCAGAAGCTCATGGTCGGGTACTGTGCTGGATGCTTCCATAACCTTTCCGGTGTTTACCGCTGCTGCGTTCTTTTCTTTTTTATCTGTCATAAGGCTTCACCTGATTTCTTATTTTGCCCTCAGCGTCCGCATTATTCTGCTGCCCTCCAAGTCGGCCTTGCCCTCAATATGGGAGGGTGAGGCATGGAAGATGCTGCCGTCGGCACTTTTTAAAAGGCCGGTTTCCAGAAATGTCATAATGCAGATACAGAATTTTTCCGGCTCCATGCCGTCGGGACACTGGGATATTATCTCCTCTACGCTGCCGTCCAGAACAGTTGAAGCATTAAAGCTCTTCCATATTCTGGCAAAATCCTGCCGCTCCGGACGATACCTGACTGCGGCGCGGGCAGCACATTCATTGTTACCCAGTATCTCACGGCACAGCTCCAGCGGATTGTGCTTTCTCAGGGAAGTCACGTTAAGCTGTACTGAGGTGGTGCCGAGATAGTGATTGATTTCGGGGTTGAATGCAAGGTCTATATAATCACCGTGTCGGAGATTAAAGTCGGTTGAGATATGATTAAAATAAATTCCGTCCATATGGTAGCCGTCAAGACTTACCCTCAGGCGCAGATGACCGCCGTTGGTGTTTGAAAAGTCGTCTACTTTCAAATCCAACATACACATAAGGGGTCTTTCGTTACCCTCTCCGCATGGCTCAAGCATGTTGAGTTCCTCAACGTTTTTGACGCTGAGAGCGGCGGGACGGCATATAAACATGTCGCAGATTGTGCTTGGGGGACGCTCCGGATTATGCTCTCTATAATAATCTGCCATTGCCTCACGGAAGGGGGCAACCATGTCTTTTTTTATAGTAAGTCCGGCGGCTTTTGCGTGACCGCCGAAGCCGGTAAGGTAAGAGGAGCAGGCGGAGAGAGCTTCATAAAGGTTGAAGTCTCCGTAGCTGCGGCAGGAGCCTTTGCCGTTTTCCCCGTCCATACTGATCATAATGGCGGGCAGGCCGAATTCCTCCGCAACCTTTGAGGCAACAATGCCTATAACGCCCTGCTGCCAGTCGTCGGCACTTAAAACTATGGGCGTTTCGGGATTTTTGCCCTCAAGCATTTTGAAAGCCTGGGCGCTGATGCTGTCCTGAACGTTTTTCCGCTCCTGATTTAAAAGGCACAGTCTCTCAGCCAGAGCCGCAGACCTGTCCTTATCAATGCACATGAAAAGCTCACGGGCAAGGTCAGCCTGATACATTCTGCCCGCAGCGTTAATTCTGGGGCCTATGCGAAAGCCGATGTCGCCGGCTCCTATCTCCGAGCTGGGCTTAATGCCGGAGGCACTGATAAGAGAGGCAAACCCCGGATCGGGATTGACATTCAGCTTCTTTAAGCCGCGGCAGACAAGATAGCGGTTTTCACCGAGTAAGGGCATAACGTCTGCAACGGTGCCAACTGCCACATAGTCGCAGTAGCGCTCGATAACCTTTTCCCAGCTGCCCTCGCAGGCGCAGAGCAGCTTTAAGGCAACGCCCACACCGGCAAGGTTCTTATTAGGATAATTATCCCCGGGACGCTTGCAGTCTATAACTGCAACTGCATTCGGCAGAATTCCGTCCCGATTACATTCGTGGTGGTCTGTTATTATAACATCCATGCCGATTGAGTGGGCATACTCCACTTCCTCAACAGCGGAAATGCCGCAGTCAACGCTTATTAAAAGCTCTACGCCCTTTTCTCTCAGCGCGTGGAGCGCGGATTTGTTAAGACCGTAGCCGTCTTTCAGCCTGTCGGGGATGTAGGGATAGCAGATTAGACCCTTGCTGCGGAGATAATGGGTGGTAATACATGTGGATGTAATGCCGTCGGCGTCATAGTCACCGAAAACGGCGGTACATTCCTTATTTTTAATTGCCCTGTGAATACGCTCAACAGCCTTGTCCATGTCTGTTAAAAGCATGGGGTCGTGGAGGAGATCCTCACCGGAGGAAAGAAAAACTTCCGCATCAGCCCTTGTTTTTATCCCGTGCAGAGCCAGAGCCTCCACAAGCAGAGGACCATAGCCCGCACTGTAAAGCTCAGAGTGTACAGAGGCCGCGGCAAATGGTATTGCCCAGCGATTGTTTTTCATTTTTCATCCCTCCCCGACAATTACTTCTTTAATTGAATATAATAACAGATTTTACTATGCAATTCAACTTATTTGTTATAGTCTGCAAGCCGTCTCACAGAGCCGTGAAGCTCATCTTTTTCCATAAGCTTCTCCATTGCCTCTGCGGGGGTGGAGGCAACCTTATAAAGCTCCATGCAGCTCTCGCTCATGAATTTCTGCTGAGCGGTATTTTTCAGCATTGCGAACATGGGTTCATAATAGCCGTCGGTATTTAAAATTACTATGGGTTTATCAAGCTGTCCCAGCTGTTTTAATGTGAGTGTTTCAAAAAATTCCTCAAAGCTGCCTATACCGCCGGGCAGGAGAATAAAGCCGTCTGCCTTTTCCTCCATCATGGCCTTGCGGTCACGCATGGTGTCGGTGAGAATGAACTGACCGCAGCTTTTAAAGAGAACTCCGGGAATATCGAAAAATCCGGGCGCTATGCCGATAACATGAGCGCCGCCGTGAAACGCAGCCTTGGCACATGAACCCATGAGCCCTTCTCTGCCGCCGCCGAACACCAGAGTATGCCCGTTTTCAGCAATCAAACGGCCCATTTCTGCTGCCGCATCATAATATTTGCTCTCCAACTTTTCGGAAGATGCACCGTAAACGCATATATTCATGTAAACATGTCCTTTCATGTAGAATTTTAGCCTATCTTTATATTATATTTCCGCAAAAGCCCTGTGTCAATCGGCTTTTTCTTGACCCAAGTAGGGTTTTGAGGTATCATATAATTTGGATTGGAGGCGCTTATGAAAAGAAGCCTTGTTATTTTTATAGTTTTAACCCTGTGCCTGAGCCTTACCGCCTGCGGCGGAGGGCCTTATGAAAGCTCGGGTGAGGGGCTTTCGGTTATCGCTACCGGTTTTCCGTCCTTTGATTTTACAAGGGAAATAGGAGGGGAGCGGGTTAAGGTGACCATGCTTGTTCCTCCCGGTGCGGAGACTCACAGCTTTGAGCCTACACCGCAGGATATTATAAGAATTGAAAACTGCGATTTGCTTGTCTGCGCCGGAGGAGACTCCGAAGCGTGGCTTGAGACTGTTCTGGAGGGTCAGAGCGGGGATATAAACAAAATTACTATGCTTGACTGCGTGAATGCGCTGGAAGAGGAGCACAAGGAAGGTATGCAGATAAGCCGCAGACATGAGCAGGAACACGCCCATGAGCACGAAGAAGAGGAGCACGAGGAAGACCATGTGCATGACCGCGAGGAGAAGCATGTACATGCTCATCATCACGAGTTTGACGAGCATGTGTGGTGCTCTCCCGTAAATGCGGATAAAATCTGCCGGGAAATCTGCCTGAGACTTACGGAGCTTGACCCCGCAGGCGCAGAATACTACCTGCAAAATTACAGGGACTATTCCGAAAAGCTTATGGAGCTTGACAGCGAGTTCAGAGAAGCGGTGGAAAACGGAAAGAGCGACACCCTGATTTTTGCCGACCGTTTCCCCGTGCGCTACTTTGTGGAGGAATACGGCCTTGATTACTATGCTGCATTCCCCGGCTGCGCCGACGATGTGGAGCCTTCCGCAAAGACTGTTGCGTTTTTAATCGACATGGTTCGGGAAAACCACGTTCCCGCCGTGCTGCATATTGAGTTTTCAAACGAAAAAATGGCAGATATAATCTGCGAGGAAACCGGCTGTAAAAAGCTGCTTTTCCACTCCTGCCACAATGTTACAAGACAGGAGCTTGACGACGGCGTAAGCTATCTGGAGCTTATGCGGCAAAATGTTTTAACTGTTAAGGAGGCCCTTTCCTGATGGCTATACTTAAATGTGAGGACCTGAGCTTTGCATACGAAGGGCGGCAGGTTCTGAGCGATGTGAATTTTACCCTCAGCGCCGGAAACTATCTCTGCGTTGTAGGCGAGAACGGTTCCGGTAAATCTACCCTTATAAAAGGTCTTTTGAGGCTTAAAAGCCCTGAAAGCGGAAAAATAATTTTCGGTGAGGGCCTTAAGGCCACCGAAATCGGCTATCTGCCCCAGCAGACCGCTATGCAGAAGGATTTCCCCGCCAGTGTATACGAGGTGGTGCTGTCCGGCTGCCTCAACTCTCTGGGAAAACGGCGCTGGTACAATAAGGACGATAAGAAAAAGGCCATGGAGAACATGGAGCGCATGGGCATTGAGGACATTAAGGACAAGAGCTACCAGAGCCTTTCCGGCGGTCAGCAGCAGAGGGTTCTGCTTGCAAGAGCATTGTGCGCCACAAAAAAGCTTCTGCTTCTGGACGAGCCTGTAACCGGCCTTGACCCTATCGCAACAGGGGAGATGTACAACCTTATTAAGCTTGTAAACCTCTGCGACAACATAACCGTTATAATGGTTTCCCACGATATTCACGAGGCCGTCCGCTACGCCACACATATTCTGCACCTTGGACACAGACAGCTGTTTTTCGGCACCGCGGCAGAATATAAGGAAAGCGACCTTGCAAGACGCTTTTTGGGAGGCAGAGTATGACTGAGCTTATAAATATGTTTTCTTACAGCTTTATTCAGCGTGCCGCCGTGGTGGGAATTCTGGTGAGCCTCTGTGCCGCACTTCTGGGCGTGTCTCTGGTATTAAAGCGTTATTCCATGATAGGCGACGGCCTTTCCCATGTGGGCTTCGGCGCTCTGGCTATTGCCGCTTCACTTAATTTAGCCCCTCTTGCGGTTGCTATTCCCACGGTAATAATTGCCGCCGTGTTCCTGCTCCGACTCAGCCAGAACAGCAAAATTAAAGGCGATGCCGCCATTGCTATAATCTCATCCTCTGCCCTTGCAATCGGCGTTATCAGCGTTTCCGTTACAACCGGCATGAATACGGAAATTTCAAGCTACATGTTCGGAAGTATCCTGTCTCTCAGTTCTTCCGATGCAATCCTTTCCGTTATCCTGTCCGCTGCGGTGCTGTGCCTTTTCATTATCTATTATCCCCGCATCTTCGCCGTCACCTTTGACGAGAGCTTTTCCAAGGCTACCGGAACAAAGACAGAGATTTATAACACTCTCATTGCGGTGCTCACCGCCGTGACCGTGGTTCTGGGCATGAGAATGATGGGCGCTCTGCTCATTTCCTCCCTTATAATTTTCCCCGCTCTCTCAGCAATGCGGGTTTGCAGAAGCTTTAAGAGCGTTGTGCTCTGCTCCGCCGGAATTTCCGTGTTCTGCTTCATGCTGGGGCTTATCGCCTCCTATTTTATGGAAACACCTACCGGCGCCAGCATTGTTGCCGCTGACCTTGTGGTTTTCGGTATCTTCTCACTTATCGGCAGAAAAAAATGAATATGTAAATGAATAGGAATGAAAATATTCATTCCTATTCATTATTTTTTGAATAAACGCATAAAAAATGAATAATATTAGAAAAAATTGAAAAATTACGTATATTTTTTCAGAAAAGCTATTGACAAACAAATACACGGGTGCTATTATCACACTCGTAAATTAAATATAACTTTTTGGAGGAAAATAAAATGAAAAAGACAGTTAAAATATTAAGTCTTATACTTGCACTTGCAATGATGCTTTCACTGGCTGCATGCGGCGGCAAAGCACCCGAAACTCCCGCAGCAGAGAATGGAGAAGAGCCCGCAGAAATCGATTACTCCACTGCAAGCCTTGATGAAATCAAAGCTGCACTGA
>JAHHRQ010000005.1 GCA_020025715.1 Oscillospiraceae bacterium
TTATAATATTTTTCAGGAAACGCTGTAACGAACAGCCCTTTAACGGGTCTTATGTATGAAAGGAGCTGATGACCGTGGAAGATATGGACGAAATTTACCGCCTGCACGCCCAAAGCGTATATAAATATCTTTTGTCCCTGTGCCGCAACGAAAGCCTTGCGGAAGAGCTCACGCAGGAGACATTTTACAGAGCAGTCAAATCCATAGACAAATTTGACGGTAAGTGCAAAGTCTCGGTCTGGCTCTGTCAGATAGGGAAAAATCTCTATTTCAGCGAGCTGAAAAAACAGGGCCGCGAAACAGATTTTCCGGAAGATTTTGATTTTCCCGCTCCCTCCGCAGAAGATGAGATAATTGCAAGCGAGGGAAAAACAAGTCTTTTAAAGGCCATACACGCCCTGCCCGAACAGACTAAAGAGGTGGTATATCTCCGCTCTTTCGGTAATCTCAGTTTCCGTGAGATAGGCGATGTTATGGGAAAAAGCGAAAACTGGGCCAGAGTTACATTTTATCGAGGAAAAGAACGATTAAAAGGAGGTTTCGGTTATGAAAAATGATTTAAGCTGCGATGTGGTCAAAGACCTGCTCCCCTCATATATAGATGAGCTTACAAGCGAAGATTCAAACAAAGCCGTAGCAGAGCATCTTTCAAAATGCAAAGTCTGTCAGGAAGTTTATAAAAGCATGTGCCCCGACAAAAAGGCCGCCGGAGAAAATATACAAAAGGAAATTGACTACTTAAAAAGCATTAAAAAGAAGAATGTAAAGAAAATCAGAAAGGCTGTTTTGTGGACGGTAAGTTCTCTCCTTATTGCTTTTGCAGTATTTATTTTTACTGTGCTTTTCATTGTAGGAAATCCCGCCAACGGCTATACAAACAGACCCTCAGTCACAGAAAAAGACGGTATTTTATACCTTGAATTCCACAATCCCAATTCCGCCCAAAGTTATGCTCACTGGAAAACTGAGTATATAGATCCCTGTGACGGCAAGGGTACAGAGCTTAATTACGACGTTAAAATTTCTGCCCGTACACCTAACAGTTCTGTTTTTTATCCAAGCGGTGACCACATTATAGAAATAGAACTGGAGAATATACATTCCGTAAGCTTCATGGGATTACTGCTGTGGCAGGACGGGCTTATAATAAGTCCCGACTCCGAGCAGATATTCCATCGTCAGTACCCCTATGCAGGGTCTGCACCTCAGATGGGCTATGTTCTGGACGCTCTTAAACTGCCGAATGTGGAGGCATCTTCAAGCATCCAGTCCGACGGCGAACCTTACGGCTGGACAATACATTATAAACAGCCTCTTGATGAAGCAGATATATCCCTGATGTCTCAGAACGCCCCCATTGTCCTCTCCCTTGTGGGAAACTTAGGGGAATTCGGCTTTACCTATCCCGACGGCAAGGGCGGAGAAACGGAGTGGAGGATTTCCGTTTCGGAAGTTGAGGATATGCTACCGGAGCTTTATGATGAATATAATCAGAAGCACGGCACAGACTGGGAGCCTTTGGAGAGCTTAAAGGATTACACCGACTCAGTTTATTTCTTCCAACAGCTATTAAATGTATTAAACTATTGAAATAAAGTCCCTTTTCGTGCTATATTATTAAAGTTAAAGTAAGATAATATAGGTTACGGGAGGCGCGGCTTTTGGATAAAACTAAAAAGCAGAAAGGGCGTGTACTGGATATTTTTCGCAGTAAGTACGCCCTTTCTTTTTTAAAAAAATATATTTTCAGCTACACCTTAGGCATACTCATTCTTATTCTCATAGACCTTTTGCAGACTGAGGTTCCCCTTATAGTGGGCAGCACCATAGACCTTATCGCCGCGGGCGGTTTCAAGGGCAGCTTTATAAGCAAAACCCTTATAAATCTTGCACTTATCGCCGCCGCAGTATTTTTCGGCCGTATTGCATGGCGCTGGTTCATTTTCGGCGCTGCCAGAAAAATCGAGCGTGACATGAGAAATGAGCTATACGCTCATTTGCAGACTCTTTCCGCCTCTTATTTCCAGAACCACAAGGCAGGCGAAATCATGGCATACATGACCTCTGATATTGAGGCTGTACGCATGGTCTTTGCCATGAGCTTTGTTATGGGCATGGATGCTCTGGCGCTGGGCATAAGTACCTTATACAAAATGGTGGTGGATATAGACCCCATTTTAAGCGTTGTTTCCGTTCTGCCTCTGCTGCTTGTGGCAGTTACCGCAACGGTAATGGGCGGTAAGCTGCACAAGCGCTTCACATTGCGTCAGGAGGCCTATTCCCAGATGTCCGACTTTGTGCAGGAAAAGCTTAACGGCATCAGAGTTGTAAAGGCTTTCCGGCAGGAGGATGCCGAAAACGCAGCCTTTGCAAAAGAAAACGCCAAAACCCGTGATGCCAATATTAAAGAGGCAAAGCTTGAAGCTTTCATGTTCCCCTTTATGCGTATGGTTGCCGGTCTTTCCATGGCTGTTGCCATAGGCTACGGCGGATATATTGCCATTATAGGCCGCATAAGCGTAGGCGAATTTTCAGGATTTTTGATGTTTTTAAACATGATGGTCTGGCCTATGGCATGTATAGGCAGAATAATAAACCTGCTCACCCGCGGCAGCGCCTCATTAAAGCGCCTCCAGAGCATAATCGATGCCGAGGCCGATATATGCGATTGGCCGGAAAGCAAGGATTTTGATGCCTCCGAGCCTTTGCAGGGCAGCATTGACGCTAAAAATCTTACTTTCACATATGATGGTGACGAACATCCTGTTCTTGACAATATCAGCTTTCATCTTGAAAAGGGTCAAACTCTGGGAATAGTAGGCCGTACCGGCGAGGGCAAAACCACCCTTGTAAACCTGCTTCTCCGTTTGTTTGAACCGGGACGGGACATGCTGTATATAGGAGGTAAGGAAATTCATTCCATTCCTCTCCATACTCTACGAAAAAGCATAGGCTATGTGCCTCAGGACACTTTTCTCTTTTCCGACACGGTTTCCGGCAATATAGCCTTCGGAGACAGAAGCAAATCTCAGGAAGAAATCGAACATGCGGCAGAGCTTGCATGTGTACACGATAACATTATGGAGTTTCCCGACCGCTACGAAACCACGGTGGGTGAACGAGGCGTTTCCCTCTCCGGCGGTCAGAAGCAGCGCATTGCCATAGCCAGAGCCCTGATTTTAGACCCCGAAATCTTAATTCTGGATGACTCCGTTTCCGCCGTTGACACCGACACCGAGGAGCAGATTCTCCGCCACCTCCGTGAGCAGCGGCAGGGCAAAACCAACATCATAATAGCCCACCGTATTTCCACCCTTAAACACGCAGACAAGATTATCGTTTTAGATAACGGTCATATTGCCGAGAGCGGCAGCCATGATGAACTTGTGGCTCAGGAAGGCATTTATGCCGACATGTACCGCCGCCAGCTTCTGGAAGATATGAAAAAGGAGGAGTTCGGCTATGACGAATGAAAAAGAAACCGGATTTAACCCCCATATCATCCGCCGCACCCTCAGCTACGCAAAGCCCTACTGGGCATGGTTTTTGCTTGCGCTGCTGATTATCCTGTTCACCGTTTCCTTTGAGCTGTGGCAGCCTATGATTATAGAAAAAGCTACTGACGACTTTGTAGGAAAGTATGTGGACATTTCCTCCGAGGGCTTTTCCATTTCGGAGCTGCGGCATATGCGCGGTGGAGACATTAAGGGCGTTATATTCATGGCGCTGCTCTATCTTTTAAGCGCCGTAACCATAATGGGGCTTAACTATGCTCAGGCCGTTATTCTGGCTACTGTGGGGCAGAAGATTATCTACAACATCCGTGAGGACTCTTTCCGGCACCTCACCCGGCTCCATGTGGGCTTCTATAACGACCAGCCCATAGGAAAGCTGGTAACAAGGGTTACCAACGACTGTGAAACCGTGCTGGAGATGTTTACAAACGTAATAGTCAGCATTGTAAGCAACTTCTTCGTGCTTTTCGGCGTAATGTTTTCAATGCTCCACCGGCACATTAAACTGTCTCTTGCAATTTTCAGCGTTATTCCTGTTATAGTTGTTTTTACAATAATTTTTACAAAGCTTACAAGAAAGCTTTACAGAGTAATACGCGGCAAGATTTCAAACCTTAACGCCTTTATTGCCGAGCACGTGTCCGGCATGAAGGTGGTGCAGATATTTGCAGCCGAGGAGGACACAAAGCGGGAGTTTGAAGAGCAGACGGAGGAGCTGAGAAAGGCCCACTTAAAACAGATTATGGCTTTCGCGGCCTACGGCCCTGTTTCCTACCTTATGAATATAGTGGCTACCGCCATACTGCTTATATACGGCGGCAATCTTGCAATGAGCGGCATTATTACAATAGGCACCCTTATTGCATTCCAGCGTTATATGACCCGCTTTTTCGACCCTATTTCCGAGCTTGCGGAAAACTTTGACCTGCTCCAGTCTGCCGCTGCTGCGGCAGAGCGTATTTTCGGGCTGCTTGACACCGAGCCTGCCATAACGGACGACCCGGACTGCGTGCATATGGATTCCTTTAAGGGGCACATTGAATTTAAGCATGTGTGGTTTGCCTACAACGAGGAAAACTGGATATTAAAAGACCTGTCATTTACCTTAAATCCCGGCGAGCGCCTTGCATTTGTAGGCGAGACCGGTGCCGGAAAAACCACCATTCAGAATCTTATCTGCCGTTACTACGACATTCAAAAAGGACAAATTCTGATAGACGGTGTGGATATAAGAAAAATTGCCGTTGAGGATCTGCGGAAAAACATAGGTCAGATGCTTCAGGATGTATTCCTCTTTACCGGCGATATAAAGAGCAATATCCGCCTCAATAATACCGACATCACCGATGAAGATATTGTCGAAGCTGCAAAGTATGTAAACGCAGACCCCTTTATAAGAAAGCTTGACGGCGGCTACGACCACAAGGTTATAGAGCGCGGCGCTGCTTTCTCCGCCGGTCAGCGGCAGCTTCTCTCCTTCGCAAGAACCCTTGCCTTTAAGCCCTCCGTTTTAATTCTGGACGAGGCTACCGCAAATATCGACACCGAAACGGAAGTTTTAATTCAGGACGCACTGGAAAAGCTTATGAAAGGCCGCAGCACCATTGTAGTTGCCCACCGTCTTTCCACAATCCAGAACTGCGACAAAATTATTCTTCTTCATAAGGGCCGGCTCTGCGAGGAAGGCACTCATCAGGAGCTTCTGGAAAAGCACGGCATGTACTATAAGCTCTATAAGCTTCAGTACGAAAAAGAGGCAGAAACATAAAATAACAGCAAAAGGAGCGGTAAAACCGCTCCTTTTTCCATTTTGTAAATTATTTTAGACTTTACTTGAAATTGACATTTTGTTTTGGTATAATGAGCCTCGTATGGGATAAGACCTATACACCCCGTAAAGGGACATTTTTTGAAAGGAAGGAATATTCCAATGAAAAAGATTCTTGCTCTTTTACTTGCTCTGTGCATGGTCTTTGCTCTTGCTGCTTGCGGCGAAAGCAAGGCTCCTGAGCAGCCCGCAGAGGAGCCCGCTGAGGCACCTGCTGAGGCACCCGCAGAAGAGACTCCCGCAGAGGAGCCCGCTGAAGCTACCGAAATGCGTGTCGCAATGATCACCGACTACGGTGACATCACCGACCAGAGCTTCAACCAGACCACTTACGAAGCCTGCAAGGCTTACTGCGAGGAGAACGGTGTTGACTTCACCTACTTCAAGCCCGCAGGTGACACCACCGCTGACCGTGTTGCAATGGTCGAGAAGGCTGTTGACGAGGACTACAACGTTGTTGTAATGCCCGGCTTCGCTTTCGCAGGCACCATCGCTGAGGTTCAGGATGAGTACCCCGAAGTAAAGTTCATCGCTCTTGACGTTTCCGAGTTCGACATCATGTCCTCCTTCAAGAACGAGAAGGACGCTCACCTGTCCGCAAATGTTTACTCCGCTGTTTACCAGGAAGAGCTCTGCGGCTACATGGCAGGTTATGCTGCTGTTAAGATGGGCTACAAGCACCTGGGCTTCCTGGGCGGCATGGCAGTTCCTGCTGTTGTTCGTTACGGCTTCGGCTTTGTTCAGGGTGCTGACGCTGCTGCTAAGGAGCTTGGCATTGAGAACGAAGTTGCTGTTGAGTATGTTTACGGCAACCAGTTCTTCGGTGATGCTGACATCACTGCTTACATGGATACCTGGTACGGCGAGAAGGGCGTTGAGGTTGTCTTCGCCTGCGGCGGCGGTATCTTCACTTCCGCAGCTGAGGCAGCTGCTAAGGTTGAAGGCAAGGTCATCGGTGTTGACGTCGACCAGGCCGGTATCATCGATACCGCTTACGGCGAAGGCCTGACCGTTACTTCCGCTATGAAGGGTCTTGCAGAAACTGTTAAGCACATGCTTTCCGAGATTGCTGCAGGTAACTTCGCTAACTACGGCGGCAAGGTTGAGAACCTCGGTCTCATTTCCGAGAATGCCGAAGAGAACTACGTACAGCTCCCCATGGAGTCCACCGTTTGGAACGATGGCTTCACTCAGGACAACTACAAGGAGCTTGTTAAGGCTATGTTCGACGGCACTGTTACCGTTGAGAGCATCAGCGATGCAAGCGCTATGCCCGAGCACGTTATCACTGTTAACGAGTACGGCAACATCAAGTAATTAAATTTACTTATCCTGCGGGACAGAGATTTATCTCTGTCCCGTTTTTTTATTGCCTTTTAGTGCAATATCTTAAAGTTCCATAAAATTTCTTTTGAAAAATAATAAATTTTGTAGTACAATAAAAGCTCAGAGATATAGCCGATTTTGAGTAATTTTCGGCTTCCTCCCCCTGATTATATCAGTGGGAGAGATATATTTTGAGGGGAGGTCATCAAGTTTGGAGCAGCCTTATGCAATAGAAATGCTTAATATTACTAAGCGTTTCCCCGGTATTATCGCAAACGATAACATAACCCTGCAGCTGCGCAAGGGCGAAATTCATGCCCTTCTGGGCGAAAACGGTGCCGGTAAATCCACCTTGATGAGTGTTCTCTTCGGTCTTTACCAGCCGGAAGAGGGCATAATCAAAAAATACGGTAAGCAGGTAAACATCAAAGACCCCAATGACGCAAATGCGCTTGGTATCGGAATGGTGCACCAGCACTTCAAATTAGTTGAATGCTTTACTGTTCTTGACAACATCATAATGGGCGTTGAGCCCTGCAAATTCGGTTTTCTCCGCAAGGACGAGGCCAGAAAGAAAGTTCTTGAACTGAGCGAAAAATACGGACTCAAGGTTGACCCGGACGCTTTGGTGGAAGATATAACAGTAGGTATGCAGCAGCGCACCGAAATTCTCAAAATGCTGTACCGTGAAAACGAGATTCTGATTTTTGACGAGCCTACCGCTGTTCTTACCCCTCAGGAAATCGACGAGCTGATGCAGATAATGAAAGGTCTTGCCGCAGAAGGCAAATCCATTCTCTTTATCTCCCATAAGCTTAACGAGATCATGTCCGTTGCCGACCGCTGCACGGTTCTCCGCAAGGGTAAATATATAGGCACAGTTAACATCGCCGACACCACCAAGGAAGAGCTTTCCAGAATGATGGTCGGCAGAGATGTTGAATTTACAGTACACAAGGACGCCGCCAAACCCGGTGAACCGGTACTCCACGTTGAAAATCTGTGTGTTGCTTCCAAAACTCACAAGCATGACGCTGTACATAATGTAAGCTTCGATGTCAGAGAGGGCGAAATCGTCTGCATTGCCGGTATCGACGGCAACGGTCAGACTGAGCTTGTCTACGGCCTTACAGGTCTTGAGCCTGTAAAGAGCGGCAAGGTTGTTTTCAAAGACGAAAACATCACCTCCGCCCCTATTCGCCGCCGCTCCGTTATGGGTATGAGCCATATCCCCGAGGACAGACACAAGCACGGTCTTGTGCTTGATTACTCTTTGGAGGATAACCTTGTGCTTCAGCGCTATTTCGAGCCTGAATTTGTAAATAAGGCAGGCTTCTTAAAGCGCGGCGCTATCCGCCAGTATGCAACAAGGCTTATTGAGCAGTTTGACGTCCGCTCCGGTCAGGGCTCCGTCACTACTGCCAGAAGCATGTCCGGCGGTAACCAGCAGAAGGCCATTATTGCCCGTGAAATGGACAAGGAGACAAGCCTTCTTATCGCCGTTCAGCCTACCCGCGGTCTTGACGTAGGCGCTATTGAATATATCCACAAGCAGATTGTTGCCCAGCGTGATAAGGGCAAAGCCGTTCTGCTTGTAAGCCTTGAGCTTGACGAGGTTATGGCTCTGTCCGACCGCATACTGGTTATGTATGAGGGCGAAATTGTGGGCGAGCTTGACCCCAAAACCACAAGCGTTCAGGAGCTTGGCCTTTACATGGCAGGCGCAAAGAGAGAGGAGGTCAAAAAGTGAATCAGGAAAAAGTAAAAACTCCCTTGCTTCGCAGAAGCGGCTTCCAGTCACTTATTGCCTCTCTGCTGTGCATCATAATCGGTCTTTTAATAGGCTACATTGTTCTGCTTATAATTAACCCTGCCGGTGCAGGTGAGGCAATAACCACCATTATCAAAAACTTCTTCACTTACAACAAGCCTAAAACCCAGCTCAAATATTTAGGCAGCACCCTTGTAAAAACAGCACCTCTTATCATGTGCAGCCTTTCCGTGCTTTTCGCATACAAGGCAGGTCTTTTCAATATCGGTGTTGCAGGTCAGTACGTTGTAGGTGCCGGCGCAAGCCTTTACTTTGCTTTAGGTCTGGGTATGCCCTGGTATGTGTGCCTTATCGCAGCTATCATTGCAGGCGCTCTTCTCGGTGCAATTTCCGGTCTTTTAAAGGCCCTGTGCAACGTAAACGAAGTTATTTCCTGCATAATGCTCAACTGGATAAGCCTTTATCTTGTTAACATCCTTTTAACCCCTGTAAAAGAACCTACCAGTCCCTACACCTTTGTGCTGAGTTCGGCAAATCCCGACGCTGTTCTTCCCAGCATGGGACTGGACTCCCTTTTCAATAACAATCAGTATGTTACCATAGCCATTCCTCTTTCTATTCTGGTGGCCGTACTTGTATGGGTTGTGCTGGAAAAGACAAAGCTCGGATATGAGCTGAAGGCCACGGGCTTTAATAAAAACGCCGCAAAATACTGCGGTATGAAGGAAAAGAAAAATCTGGTTCTCACCATGGCTATTTCCGGTGGTCTTGCCGGTATGGGTGCCGCACTTCTCTTCCTCACCGGCTTTGAGCAGTGGTCCTGCACTCAGTCAGCAGTCCCTGCAACGGGCTTTAACGGCATTTCCGCCGCCTTCCTCGGCGGTTTGAACCCCATCGGCGCAATCTTCTCTTCATTCTTCATTCAGCATATTACCGTGGGCGGTGCCTATGTTGATAAAACAATGTACTCTGCCCAGATTTCCGATCTTATCTCTTCCCTTATAATTTACCTCTGCGGTTTTGTGTTCTTCTTCAAGTACGCTCTCAACAAGCGGCTTGACCAGAGAGATGAGAAAAAAGCGGCACTTAAAGCTGCCGACACTGAGGAAGGAGGAGAAAACAAATGATATTACTTCTTCAGTACACTCTTATTTTTGCCTCCGTTTTGATGCTGGTTGCTCTGGGCGGCTGTTTCTCCGAACATTCCGGTATTATTAACATCGGTCTTGAAGGTATAATGGTAATGGGCGCTTTGGGCGGTGCTCTCACAATGAAGTTCCTGCCCGGCGATACCTCCGCCTTCATGATGATAGTTCTGGTAGTTTTGGCCTCTGTAATAATGGGCTCCATTTATTCCCTGCTTCTGGCAGTTGCTTCCATTAACTTTAAGGCTGACCAGACACTGGTAGGAAGCGCCATGAACCTTCTGGGCGCAGCAGGTGCCACAGTCTTTGTAAAGGCTATGAACACCGCTGAGTGCGTAGATAACGTTTCCTCTACTATCCAGTACATAAACGCAAAGAAAGCTTTCCTCGTAAATATAGGCGGCTTTGAATTCAACTGGTTCATGCTGCTTGCTCTTCTGGCACTTATTTTTGCATATGTGACTTTGTACAAGACCCGCTTCGGTCTCCGCCTTATGGCCTGCGGTGAACATCCTCAGGCAGCAGACAGCGTTGGTATCAATGTCCAGAAAATGCGCTACGCCGGTGTTCTCATTTCCGGTGCTCTCGGCGGTCTGGGCGGTATCGTGTACATTACCGCAGGTGTCAGCGAGTGGAAGTTTGAAAACGGTGTTGCAGGCTTCGGCTTCCTCGGTCTTGCCGTTATGATCTTCGGTCAGTGGAAGCCTATAAAGATTGCTCTGGCGGCTCTCCTCTTCGGTATGTTCCGTGCGCTGAGCAACGTTTACGGCGGCATTGATTTCCTCAGTGCAATGAATATTCCCGCCGCTGTTTACAACATGCTGCCTTACATCATTTCTCTTATTGTTCTGGCCTTCACCTCCAAGAAGTCAAGAGCTCCTAAGGCAGAAGGTATCCCCTACGATAAGGGTATGCGCTGAAAGTTCTCCGGGAACTGACGCAATTTATAAACTAAAACGGGATAGCATAACGATATGTTATGCTATCCCGTTTTTTGCTATTTACAGTATTGGCTTATGAAACGCGCTTACTTTTTCAACACTCTGTTGTAGTTTCTGCCTATTGCATCCCACAACTCAATGGGGTCCTTTGCAGCAACAGATGTACCGAGACCGCCTCTGTATGTCCATGTTCCCAGACGGTCAACGCCCAGTTCTTCGTACATGTCCACTACCTTATCGATCTGTGCGAAATCATCGGGGCGCTGGCTGTAACCCATGATCCAGCGTTCAGACTCTTTGCCGTACTTTTTGGCAATGGCCACAGTGCGCTCTGTAATCTCTCTGAAAAAGCTCTCAGGCAAATTCCACTTGATAATGGTAGTTGAGAACACATCGAAATACGGGCATGCAGCCACCATTTCCCAGTTGTCATATCCGCGCAGCTCTGTCACATAATAGCTGTTCAAGGTTGCATGAACGCAGCATGTTATCTCAAGTTTGGGATTATACTCCTTTAATGCCTTGGATACGATTTCCAGAGTTTTAAGAGCCTCTCTCCAGCGGAACTGCTTTACATCATCATTCATGAACTTGGGCATTTCATATCCGTAGTAATCTTCAAACTTCTTCATGCACTCAGGGCAGCGGCAGGCCCAGTCATCACCGGCGCCGCCGGTGATAGAAGCGTAGGCCTTGGGGTAGGCATAGTGAGGCTCATCCCAGAAGAAACCGTCTATCTCGGTTTCTCTTGCAAGCTTCATGCAGATGCCCTTGAAGTAATCACGGAAAGAATTTGTGTTGAAACATGCAGCGTTCAATACCTCTCCCGTATATGCGGACACCTGACGGTGATGGATATTATTCTGAAGGAAGAGGCTGACCTGCTCTCCTCCGAAATACTTACCGACACCCCATGTATCAGCCAGAACTCTGAGGCCCAGCTCATGTGCCTTTTTAACAATGATGTTTATATTGGGGAACCAGAAATCAATGTCAAACTCAGTAAGAGCCAGAATAACGGTGTCGCATCCGTGCTCTATCATCTCTTTGAAGTCCTGCTCTGCATGCTCAACATAGTTTATGCCGTAATAGCTGATAGCGGTATGTTTTATAGCCATTGTTTTTCCCTCACTTGTTCATATATATAGGCTTTCCGGCAGCCACGGAATCATAGCAGCGTACCATGGCCTCGACGGTCTGGCGATGCCACTGAAGATTGATTTTGGGCTGCTTATTTTCAAGGATACAGTCGCAGAATTCGTCCATCATACCTATCCATTCATCAAAGTAGGTATACTGAACAGCATATCTGTTATTGGGTCCGCCGCAGTAGCTGTCATTAGGTCCGAAGCAGTCGGCCTGGATTACACCCTCAGTACCCACTATGGAGAAGTTAACCTCCATACGTTTGGGGTGAAGATCCCAGTCTACGGGCAGCTTGGTCTTTGCCTCATGCCGTGACCATGAGGGGTCAAGAAGGAACTTGCAGCCGTTTTTCATCCGTCCGGTTACATAAATAACATCCTCTTCCTCAATATCTCTTATGTTGTCTGCCACATCAGCAAAAACATAGTCGTAATCGCTGTTGGTTACCCAGCGCAGCATATCGAATATATGAGGATGGTCGCTGAGCGCACCGCCGCGGAAACGCTTGTCACCGTCTTTAAGCGGTATGCGCTTACCGTAGGAAATTTCGGGATTGCCCTGCCATGGGAAAGCCCACACAGGAGAAAGAGTAATATTGGTTGCGTTGAAGGAAATTATATCGCCTATTGCTCCGCTGCGGGCAAGCTCCAGAGCCTTGGCGCAGCTGGGGTTATAGTGCATTTCCAGCTCTACCTGACAGATAACGCCGGCTTTTTCAACCATCTCTATCATTCTGTCATACTCTTCCAGATCAAAAGTAGGAACCTTCATGGAGAGCATGTGTTTACCGTATTTGCAGCAAAGCTCCATATCTCCGTAATGGCGGAAGTTTTCGCTGGCAATAATAACGCCGTCAATTTCAGGATGTGCTTTCAGCATTTCCTCGGTGGACATATAAATCGGCACATCATAGCCGTAAGCTTTAAAGTTCTCTGCCACTTCTTCTGTGGCGCATGATACGGCGACCCAGTTTATTCTCTGGTTGTCATGCAGGGTTTGATAGTATTTCCGCACATGAGCATGAGTCAGGGACGCGATTGCAAGATTTACCTGTTTCATATTCAGACCCCCACATTTGTATATTCTAAGCTGCTGCTGGAAACAGCGGCAGCCTCGCACACCTGTTCAATATGTGCATATTCCTCGCGCAGATCATCTATGCGGCTCAGGTCTGATAAGGCCCAAAGTACAAATCTGATGCAGTCTGCCTCTGTATTGTCCATGCCGTAAAGTTCAAAATCTATCTCGTTGTAGACCTTGGTTTCCTTGCCTTTAAGAACATAGATAGGATATTGTACCATCTGGGTATCAACAGGCAGGTCGGAAGCAACTCCGTTTCTGGCAACCACCTCATGGAGCAGAACAGGCTCGCTGCCGTCAGGAGAGAAGCCCAGCTCCATGCTTGCTTTCACATTATTCTCTGAGGACATGATGCAGTTTGTATATACATCACCGCTGAAGTCTGCAAAAACCTTGTTTATGCGGCTGCGGGTAACAAACTCAAACAGGTTTGTTTCAAAAACCATTATATCTTTGAGGCTGCAGGTGAAATTGTCTCTCGGAACTATGTGATGAATACGCATTGCCAGTGCCGGAGTTACAACCTTTCTGTCCAACAGGCCTCTGAGCTCAGAGTAGCGGCGCTTTAACTGCCAGTGGAACATCGGCACGTTTATATAGCCGTCAAAATCAAAGGTCTTATTAAAATCATAAAAGAAACAGAAATTTCCTTTATTGCATTTGAGCTTGAGCGCACCGTCTACAAGCTCCGGCTGCAGATTTTCAGCGGCAGAATATTTTTCTGCCATTTTAATCAGGCTTGTACAGAAATTTTTATCCATAGCTTACTTCCCTCTAACTCACAGCATCTTTATACGGCTGCTGTATTTTTCCAGATTCTTTTTATTAAATTCGTCACCGCCCGGTACATTTGCGCTGCGCCAGAACGGAGGCTCTATACCCTTTTCAATGCAGAGTTTTGCACATTCTATCTCAAGTCTGTGGGCAATGTAGAAGTCGGTCAGGTTGGAGATAGGTCCGATGGGCGTCTCAAATCCGTCAAGCTTAACCACTGTATCGCCCAGAGGATTGTAGTCGTCTATACATACATCTGCAAAATCATAAAGATTTTTGTGTGAAGGATGTCTGAGTTCATAGTCCTCAGGTATGCCTTCCTGCCACTGAATGGAAGATACCGCAATTATCTTAACGCCCCGCTCTTTAGCCTCCATGGCTGCATCTATGGTGGCGGCGTTGGTGCCTATGTTGTGGTATATTATCAGGACATCGTCTTTCTGCAGGTTATAATAGTCCATAATGGCTCTGCCGAAATTCACGCATCTTTCAAATGCCAAATATTTCTGAGCCTGATTGAAAACGGAAAGGCCGGTCTCCATGCAGGGGTTAATATTGCACAGGCCGCCGGCGCGGAAGAACATTTCTCCCACAGGCAGAGTTGTATGTCCGCCGCCGCCGTAAACATTTATAAGGCGGTCGTTTGCTATGGCCTCGGTCATAAGCTCGGCAGCCGCTTTTATGTTATCATACTGCTCGTCTTCAATCTTATTTAAAAGCTCAATTACTTTAGGTAAATATCCGTTAGATTTATCCATATTATCTTTCACTCCGTTTCTGTTGTTTCAAGTTTTATAAAGCCTGCACCAAGCTCTTCTTTTGTCGGTAAACCCGGCATCACATATTTTTTTCTGATGCTGAGTGCAGAGGCATTTATACCGTATTCAACCGCTTCGGGCAAATCCATACCAAGCAGCACGGCAACTGCAAGAGCTGCGTTAAATGTGTCTCCTGCGCCTGTGGTATCTTTTACCTCACATGGAATTGAGGGGAACTTAATGCTCTTTCCGTTTTCAATAAGCAATGCTCCTTCACTTCCCAGAGTAACCACGGCAGTATTTATACCGTGCTTTTTAAATATATCTCGGAATGTTTCTGCGCCATTTTCGCTCTCGCCCAGAATTACCGATGCCTCGGTGCGGTTGGGCGTTATGAGAAAGCATTTTCTGAGCAGTTCGCTGTCCATTTTATAGGCAGGTGCCGGATTTAATATGACAGGTATGCCGTATTTTTCTCCGATTTCCACCGCTGCATAGTTGCATTCCTCAGGATACTCATTATTCAAAAGCAGCATATCGCTTTGAGCCAGCACATGCTCATTGTCGCGGATAAATTGCGGCGAGAGCTGTTTTGAAGCCCCCTGATAGACAGTAATGCGGCTTTCGCCTGTTTTGTCCGTCAGGATGTCGGCATATGCCGTTCTTGCGTTTGAAATCACCTGAGCAAAGGGCAAAACGCCCTCTTTTTCCAAAAAGCGCAGACACTCTCTGCCCTCTTCATCATCTCCCACACATGTTAAGAAATTTACCTCCGCCCCCAGCCTTGCAGCTGCAACAGCCTGATTGAAGCCTTTACCTCCCGGTTCTGTGTAAAGCTCTTCGGCAATAATAGTTTCACCGGGTGCGTGGAAATGGTCTGTTTTCAGAAAAACAGATCGTCCGCACAAACCTAATACAGAAATTCTCATAAAATCACTTCTCTTAATCAAAGACATTTTATCCGGCCGCTGTATCTTTCTATAAGGCTTTGGTTGTATTCTGTTCCGCCCGTAATATTTCCGCTGAGGTATATGGGCGGTTCAATATTCTGTCTGAGCGCCATATCAACCGCCTCAACAAGAATACTGTTTATAATGAAGGTTCCTGTAACCGTAGAGACCGGAGTCATTTTTACGCTCAGCCCCTCCGGTTTGAGACAGGCATCGCCGTATGGCGCTGCATTGTCAATACAGACGTCGCAGATGTCCTGCAAATGCAGGCCCAGCACACTTCGGGAATTCTGCCCCAGATACGCATCCGAGGCTATTCCTATGAGCTTTATGCCCTGCTCTTTTACTGCGGCCGCCACCTCCACCGGAACACCGTTTATCCCTGATGTAGAAACGCAGATAAACGTATCTTCCGGAGAGAATTTCATATCCCGCAGCACTTCCTGGGCGTGACCGCTTTCCTTCTCCAGATGGCTGCTCCATGAGGCGCTCTCGTGGAGCATAAGCGGTTCATTAAAGACCGGGCTCACACAGGCAAGCCCTCCCGCTCTGTAAAAAGTCTCCTCCGCTAAAATATGGGAGTGTCCGCAGCCAAAGACATATATAAGCCCGTCATTTGAGATGGTGTCTTTTATCATATCTGCCGCTTTTATCATCTTTTCTCTCTGGGTGCTCAGTATTTTTTCTATTGCAGATGTAAGTACCGCCCCATATTCATCCATAAGCATAGGAAAGCTTCCTCCGTTCAGCTCTGTGAGATAAAAGTATTCTTTTTAATTTGTACCGTACATCAGATTCGGTATAAACGTCGAAAATCCGGGTACATATGTTATAAGCAGTAAAACTGCTACTGCCACCGCAATAAACGGCCATATTTCCTTTATCATCTCTGAGGTCTTCATTTTGAGCAGACCGGAGACCATAAAGATATAGGTTCCGAAAGGCGGGGTAATTGCAGCAAGACCAACGTTGAAGCACATCATAAGTCCGAAATGGGTAATGTCTATTCCGAGAGCGCGGACAACAGGTGCAAGCAGAGGTGCAATAACTATCATCGCCGCCATTGCATCCATGAAGCAGCCCACTATTAAGAACAGGATGTTGCACAACAGCAGGAACAGATATTTGTTGCTGGTGAAATTCAAAAGCAGCTGTGTGAGCTGGGAGGGAATGGTCTCCCAGGACATATAGTAGCTGAACAGGTTTGCAGCACAGAGAATGAGCATTACGGGAGCTGTGGAAGTTACAGCCTCGGTCATTATCTGGGGCAGTTTTTTCAGATCCAGCTTTTTATAAATAAACTTTCCTACAAAGAGAGAATAAAAAGCCATAAGAACTCCGCCTTCGGTTGCGGTGCATACACCGAAACGGAGAGCCATGATAAGGCCGAAGGGCAGGAAAAGCGCCCACGCTGCCTGAAGGAACAGGCGAAGGAGCTGTTTTCCGGGCATCATTTTTTTCCTTGCGCCTACATAGTGGCGTTTTTTGGATATGACGTAGTTTAAAACCAAAAATGCTACGGCAAGCAGAAGCCCCGGAACATATCCTGCCGCCAAAAGCCGTCCTACCGAGCATTCGCACATACAGGCAAACAGTATCAGGTTTATGCCGGGAGGAATTATAGGTGTAATGCAGGCAGTTGCAGCAGTAATTGCGGCAGAATAGGGCTTACTGTAACCGTATTTGAGCATTTCAGGCACCAGAACTTTACACTCCATAGCGCAGTCTGCGGCGCCTGAGCCGGAAATTCCGCCCATAAGAGTGGATATAAGCACGTTAACATGGCCTAAACCGCCGGTAAGATGACCGACGAGACCATCGGCAAACTCCATAAGCTTTTCGGATATGCCGGAGTAGTTCATAATCGCGCCGGCTGTAATAAAGAAAGGAATAGCCATCAAAGACTGTGACTCACAGCTGGCGAGAAGCTTTTGTGCAATAACCGTAGCGCTTATATATGGGTCCATTAAAAAATACGGAATACACACCATCATCATTGCAAAAGCACAGGGAACGCCTAAAAAGAAAAGTATAAGCGCACCGATTATGGGCCATATCGTCATTTATCTGTTCCTCCTTCCTCGGTTTCGTCGCGATTGAATATCTTTTCGCTTGCTTTTACAAGCTCTTCATCTACATTCTCTTCTTCGTAGCTTGTTTCATAACGCCGGATATAGGCATCTCTGTCTCTGAACGACTGAATGAAGAAGTATATGGAATATATAGTCATGCTCAGAAATCCGAGCGGAAGAGCCGCATCCATTATCTTGTAAGACCAGCCGGAATAGTTAAATACTTTTACAGCACTTGCAAAAAGCCGGTAACCCATTACAGTAACGAAACCAAACATTACGATAAACACAAAGTTCGTAAGCTGGCGAATAATCATTCTTATATTGACCGGCAGCCGGTCCAGAAGCACATCAATACCAAAATGCAGGTTTTTCTTATAAGCGGCTGCGCCGCCCACAAATGTCACATATGCAAGGCATATTACAGCCAATTCATCTGCCCATGCAGTAGGGTTTCGGAACACATAGCGCATTATTACGTTCAGGAAAATAGCGCACATCATAATAGCAATGGCAATACCTGAGATTATTTCTTCAATATGAAGGACGAGCCATTTGAGTTTCTTCATTTTTTCACCTCTGGCTAAAACTCATAAAATAAAATCAGGAGCCGGGCATTTACCCAGCCCCTGATAACGGACGTGCAGATTATTTTTTTGTTTTAATAAGGCATCAGCCAACGGAAGCAGCCTTGATTTCTTCCATTATACCGTCGCGAAGACCGAGAGTTTTAGCGGCCTTGGTAGCAGCTTCCTGCATGGCAGCTATATCATCCTCAGAAGGTTCAACGATGGTAACACCGGCTTCTTCAAACTTCTTCATGTACTCTGCATTGCTTGCAGCGCACAGAGCGGAGTATTCCTCACCTGCGGCGGAGAGCTCTTCCTCAACGATCATTCTGTCCTCTTCGGACATCATGTTCCATATCTTGGTAGAGGTTCCGAGGCAGCCGGAAGCGTAAGTGTGGTTGGAAGCGAAGGCATTTTTTGCAACTTCCTGTACGGAGAAGTCGGACAGAGTGGCGAAAGGAGCCTCAGCACCCTCGATAACGCCGGACTCAATGTTTGTGTAAACCTCAGCAAAAGGAATGCCGGAAACGGGGGATGCGCCAAGAGCGCTGAACCATGCAGCATAAGTATCGGTAGGTACTCTGACCAGCATACCCTTCAGGTCTGCAACAGAGTTGATGGGCTTGTTGGCAAGAACTACACGGGGAGCTGCTGCCCAGTTCATGCAGATCATGTGGATGTTGCCCTTTTCTTCAAGTTCCTTTACCATGTTCTTCCACATATCGGACTTATTGAAGTTTGCAATTTCCTCAATGGATGAGAAAGCAAACATGCTGTCCATTGCGGTCATGTCGGGGCAGCCGTAGGGAGCCCAGGAGGAAGCGGATGTTGCGCTGACTATGTTGCCGCCCATGGTGATCTGCTCAATGCAGTCGTTGATGGAGCCAAGCTCATTTGCCCAGTGGGGCTCGCAAATAACGCGGCCCTCGGTGCGCTTTTCAATGCGCTCTTTAGCGGCGTTCATTACCTGAGCGGTCTGGCTTTCGGGAGCCTCAGAAAAAGCAAATCTCAGAACAACAGGTTCTGCTGCGGAATTTTCTGCGGTTTCGGGAGCTTTTTCTCCTTCGGCAGCAGGGTTTGCAGGCTCTTCAGCGGGAGCTTTTTCTCCGCAGGCGCAAAGCGCGAACACCATAGCCAATGCAAGTATCAAGCTAAATACTTTTTTCATAATTGTTCTCCTTCCAAAATTTTATTTTCGTTGTCAAAATGCAACATGTTCACTACATTGCATTCCGTATGCCTTAATAATTACACCATTTCTTGGCTATTGTCAACAAGTTTCTTATTATGAAACATTAAATTTCATTTCTTCGTTCCCCCATCATTTTACTGTTAAAGCGCCATTTTGCCCTATATAATATATGATTATTTTGTGCTTTTTTTGATTTTATCTTGAAGTTTCAGGCTCAATGTTATATCATTTAACATAGTGAAATTATTTAGCTTCTGTTTTCCATATTACACAAAAAAGTCGGTGGTTATTTGATGATTATGTCAGTAAAGAAGGCAATGGACATCCTCACCATACTGTCCAGTGCACATGAAATTCCAATAACTCTTGGTGAATTAGCCGAAAAAGCCGGTATTAACAAATCCACCTGCGCGCATATAGTGGATACATTGTGTGAATCTTTTTATGTAGAGCGCGTATCCAGAAAAGATGGATACAGACTGGGTCCGTGGGCATATATGCTGTCACGATACGGCCGTTATCAAAATTCTCTTGTCAGTATTTCCACTCCCGTTCTGAAATGGCTGCACAAGGAAACAGATGCTTCTGTTTTCATTTCCGTTATATGCAACGGCAAGAAATTCATTGTTTACCATATTGATAAGCGCAACATACTGCCTATGAGTGACGGAAAAATGATTCAGGGCTTTCTGGAAACTACCGCCAGCGGCCGTCTGCTTATGGCGAACATGGACAATGAAACTCTTCATTATACCCTGAGCCGGCGCAAAAAGGCAGGCGAAAGCGGCATCACGGAGATAAGCCCGGAGTTAAATGAAATATTCAAGGAAATCCGTTCCACCGGCTACTGCTATTATTCTGACGATAACCCCAACACCCGTTCTCACGCTTTCGCAGTAACCGATGGTTCAAAAACAGTTGCCGCAGTGGGCATACTATACCCTACCGAAATGGACACACCGGAATACAGAGAAGAGATTGTAAAGTTAGGGCATGTTGCCGCCTCAGAAATAAGCCGGCGTATGTTCTTTAAATAATTTTTTCCAGACCTATATAAACAGAGGAGTTACTTATGGCCCGTTTCACAGCAAAAATGCAGCATTCACCTGAGACAATAGGAAAGTTGGTGGAAACTCAGCAGAGAACCTTCCAGTTCGGCAAGCGGGTTGCCCATTCTCTTATTGCCATTCTACTGATAATCTACGGTCTGTACGCCGACAAGCAGATGTATACGCCGTATATTGCCCTCATCATTGGCTGTACCATGATAACAGGGCTGAACGCCGGAATAAGGCGTCAGACCAAAAATGTCATCCGGCAGATGAACAATGTCTTTCCCAAATCAGATTATGTATTCACCGATAAAGGCTTTACTTTCTACGATAAGGGAGAAATAGTACCCTACTCTAAACTTTGCCGGCTTATAGAAGATAAAAAATATATGTATCTTTACATAAGTACGCAGTCTGCTTACATGGTAGACAAATCCACCGTCTCAGGCGGCGCATGTACAGCATTAAAAGATTTTATATCAGAAAAAACAGGTTTGAACTGGAGCCGCCCAAATTCTATTTTAAATTTCAGCTTTACAGGTCTTATTGACAAACTCAAAGCGTCTAAGAATGACAAGTACGAGGGGCCAAGGCTTAAATGAACATATGAAAAACGGAGTACCGAAAGGTACTCCGTTTTTTATTCCGATTTATTTTATATTCTCATAAATTTCCGCTATCTTTCCGTCCTCACGGCTGCCGAAGAGGAACTTTGCGCCGTTTTCCTGTTCAACAAACAGATACGGCGGGCACTGAGGGTCAAGACAGACTTTCATGCTGCCGTAATCCTGAGCGGAGAAGTCGCCTTTCAGCAAATTCTCAAGCCCTGTCCCCATAGTACGCACAAGCTTGGGCGGAAGGCTCTCCAAAAGCTCCGCAGATTTTATATCGTCAAGAGAAATTTCGTAATGTGTTCCGCCGCTTTCGGCTGTGAGCATAGTCTCACTGACTTCTATTTCCGGTGCTTTATCAAGCACGGTGTTCGTTATAGGAACAATAAACGGCACGCTGAGCAGCACAAGAACAGCGAGAAAAGCCAACACTTTACCGGCAGGTTTTGCAAGGTTTATATTACAGTTTATTCCTACCCTGTCATTTATAAACAGGTGTGAATCCTCCGCGTTGCAGTAGAAAAGACCCCAAATCCACTTATCATCATCGTCAACATAAACGCCTTTGCCGCTTTTGGTGGAAAGCTTTTCCTGAATTTTCTTGGTTCTTATTTCCACGCTTACAATCAAAGCAACCATAATGAGGCTGAAAGCAATTACAAAGACCGTGAGCACCATCGGCTCATCTTTGAAAAATGCAGTAACCAGATTAAGTCCCGCCAATGTCCATGCGGTTATAAGCCAGACTCTTCCCCAGTTTTTTCGGCGTATCTCTGTCAGAGCTTTAGTCAGGTTTACGTCCTCATCTATTTTTTCGGATTTGTTTCTGTAAAGGTATCTGTACGACAGGCCGCACAAAATTATGCCCAGGCTGTCTATAAGGTACAATACCCAAAAGCTTCTCTCCCACAAAAACGGCGCAGCACCGAGAACAAGCGGCAGGATAAAGCTCCAAGGGGAAAGCCATTTGGCAGGGGCTATATTTGAGGTATCAATTATAACGCTGTCAGGGTTTTCATAGCCCCAGTTACGTTCCTTCTTGATTTTCCTCAAATCCCTGTTGCAAAAAATGTACGGAATCTCCGGCAGTATGCAGACGAAGAAGATCCACCACATCATATAGTTTAATGCCCCGAAATCTCCTTTAAAGAACAGGCTCGGAACAGCACTGACAACAAGCAGAGCGCAGAGAATTTTTTCCTGCTTTACAAATTTATCTAATCTCTGTTTTACCGCATCGTCACATCTCGCCTCATACGGCAAGGTAACACCTGCAACTATGTTTTTCTTGAATTTAGTCTCGTTAATAAGCTCCCATGCCATTAAAAAAGGAATCCAAAAAAGGCTTATAAACATTATAATTCCTGTTATCATGCTTTTCCCTCCTCATATAGCTTCAAGCACAGCTCCATTACTTCTTTCCGGCTCATTCCCGAAAGCCTGAGCTCCGAAAGGCAGAGCCGCAAATTCTGAACCGTTTCTTCCGGCAGACCGGTGTCTCCTTTTTTCCAAGAAACCTGAGCACCTCTGCGCCTGTCGGTCACTATATAGCCCTCCTGCTTGAGCAGCTGATAAGCCTTGCTGACGGTCATAGCGTTTATTCCGCTCTCCTCCGCCAGCGCACGGACAGAAGGCAGCTTCTCTCCGAATTTAAGCTCACCCTCAGCTATTCCGTTTACTATCTGATTTCTCAGCTGCAAATACAGTGGTATCGGACTTTTAAAGTCGAAACACAGCCGCATTGCATCACCTTCTTTGTATGCTTTGTATTAGCTATTATAATACAAAAACGGATTTTGTCAAGAAAATAGTTAATCCCGCATACCGCCTTAAAGGCGGTATGCGGGATTATACAGAGGTAGAGGTGAGTTATGACATGATTAACTATTTTTCTTCGCTTTGTGGTTGGAGGTACTGCAGGAACCGCAAGTAGCGCAGTTACCGGTGCAGGCATTGCCAGCCTTTCGGGATTTAATTATGGAGCGGATAGCGAAGAAAACCGCAATAGCAACTATGAGAATGACAATTAAATTACCCATTTTTTAAATATCCTTTACTGCTTATTTGTTAGCTGCTGCAACAGAGGAAAGGGTCTCGGTGGTAGCATCGCCCTTGTAGCCCTTGCGGAAGAGCAGGTAGATAAGGCCTGCCAGCAGAGCGATAGCAACGATAGTCCATACGCCGAATACAGCCTCGCCGGTGATCAGACCACCCAGCTGGTAAACAATGAGGGAAATTACATAAGCAAAAACGCACATGTAGCCGATGGCTGCCCAAGTCCACTTAGCATTGTTCATCTCTCTCTTGATAGCACCCATAGCAGCGAAGCAGGGAGCGCACAGGAGGTTGAAGATCATGAAGCTGTAAGCGGTAACTGCGCCGAAGTCCTGAGCGACCAGAGTCCAGATCTCATCGCCTGCTTCAGACAGCTCGCCGACGTAGTGGTACAGAGTTGCAAAGGTGTTGACGACATTTTCCTTTGCAATAAGGCCGGTGAATGTAGCAACGGTAGCTTTCCAAGCCATGTCGCCAATCCAGCCAAGGGGATAGAAGATCCATGCGATTGCGTTACCGATAGTTGCAAGGAGTGAAGTGTTAATATCTTCAACAGCGCCGAAGCCTTCAGGACCGAAGCCGTAGCTCATGAGGAACCAAAGGATGATTGCGGAAAGCAGGATAACGGTACCTGCACGCTTGATGAAGGACCAGCCGCGCTCCCATGTAGCACGAAGAACGTTGCTTACGGAAGGTGCGTGGTATGAAGGAAGCTCCATAACGAAGGGGGCGGGCTCACCGGCAAATGCCTTGAACTTCTTGAGCATGATACCGGAAATAACAACTGCTGCAATACCAATGAAGAATGCGGAAGTTGCAACCCAGGGAGAGTTGCCGAACAGAGCACCGGCGAAGAGGCCGATGATAGGCATCTTAGCACCGCAGGGGATGAAGCCTGTGGTCATAATGGTCATCTTACGGTCACGGTCCTGCTCGATAGTACGAGAAGCCATGATACCGGGAACACCACAGCCGGTAGCAACCAGCATAGGAATGAAGGACTTACCGGAAAGACCGAAGCGGCGGAAGATACGGTCCATAATGAATGCGATTCGTGCCATGTAACCGACATCCTCGAGGATAGCCAGCAGCAGGAACAGAACCAGCATCTGAGGAACGAATCCGAGAACTGCGCCGACACCGGCAACAATACCGTCCATGATCAGGCCGTAGAGCCAGGGCCATACAACAGGTTCGCCGGCTGCGTCAAGCAGGAAGCTGTTGAAGAAGTTAGGAACTGCTTCGCCGAAGAGAACATCGTTTGCCCAGTCGGTACCCATAGTACCAATGGAGATTGCCCAGGGGCCCATTGCAATGGCGTAGATGAGGAACATAACCACAGCGAAAATGGGAAGTGCTGCCCAGCGGTTAGTAACAACTCTGTCTATCTTATCGGAAACGGACAGGCTGTGTTTCTCAGCTTTCTTTTTAACTGCTCTGTCAACAATAGAGCTTATGTATGCGTAGCGCTGGTTGGTGATGATGCTCTCTGCATCGTCGTCCAGTTCTTTCTCGCAATCTGCGATGTGCTCGTCGAGGTGCTTGTAAAGATCGCCGGAGAGCTTCAGCTCTTCCATAACCTTCTCATCACGCTCGAAGATCTTGATTGCGTACCAGCGAATGTTTTTATCATCAACAAGACCGGAAATGGACTCCTCAATGTGTGCGATAGCGTGTTCTACGCTGCCGTTAAACACGTGAGGAAGTTCGCCGGCTTTACCGGCTTCGGCCATAGAAATTGCCTTTTCGGCAGCTTCCATTGCACCCTCGCCCTTAAGAGCGGAAATCTCAACTATGGGGCATCCGAGTTCACTGGAAAGCTTCTTAACGTCTATCTTATCGCCGTTCTTACGAACCAGGTCCATCATGTTTACAGCAATGACAACAGGAATTCCCAGTTCAATAAGCTGAGTGGTAAGGTAGAGGTTACGCTCAATATTGGTACCGTCGACGATGTTAAGTACAACGTCCGGTTTCTCTTTTACAAGGTAGCTGCGGGCTACGACTTCTTCAAGGGTGTAGGGGGACAGGGAATAGATACCGGGAAGGTCCTGAATGATTACATCCTTGTGACCTTTGAGGCGTCCCTCTTTCTTTTCAACAGTAACGCCGGGCCAGTTACCGACATACTGGTTTGAGCCTGTAAGGGCATTAAACAGGGTAGTCTTACCACAGTTCGGGTTGCCCGCGAGGGCGATCTTAATACTCATGCTTTTCTCCTCCCAGGTTAGCGAGCGCTAACCAAACATCAAAAAAATTACTCCACTTCGATCATTTCTGCATCTGCTTTGCGGACAGACAGCTCATAGCCTCTGAGGTTGAGTTCCATAGGGTCACCCAGGGGTGCTACCTTACGAACATGGATCTCAACACCTTTGGTGATACCCATATCCATAATACGCCGTTTTACGGCACCTGTGCCGTTAAGTTTTGTAACTGTTACGGTCTCGCCTACTTTTACTTCCTTAAGCGTTCTCATAATTTTCTCCTCTCAGATCATTATTCTTGCTGCCATGCTCTTATCAAGAGCAATGCGGCTTTCTTTCACCTGAATAATCAGGCTGCCCGCAATGGAACTTACAACTGTAACTGCTGTATCTACTACAAATCCAAGCTCAGCAAGGTGCTGACGCACTTCGTCTTTGCCGGTAATTTTTCTGATAATGTAAGTTTCTCCCTGTTTTGCCATTGTCAAAGGCACAATAACATCTCCTCGAAGTTAGCACCGGCTAACTTTTTTGTGGTAAAAAAGGGTTAGAGCTTTCTAACCCTTATTCTTGTGTTATAATATCGTAACTTTAATATTTTGTCAATAGGCTTATTAAAAATTTTTTAACAATTTTTAATAAGCCTGACCCGTTTAGTTAACATTTGCTGCAAGTCTGTACTATCGGATTTATTCTTTTTTTCAGCAGTTTCAATGTAATTAAGGCACTTTTTACTGCCATTCATTCCCTGTCAGATTGTAGCTCTCGGTCTTATACTCCTTTTCGTCAAACTTTCCCGTCCACAGTGATTCAAAACATCCCAGTCGAAAACCGTATCTGCTGATAGCATCATGGCCTTCATGGAGGCAGTCTATCATCACCAGTCTGCTTCCGCTGTCCCGTATATCCCGCATAGGCTTGCAGAACAGCTCTGTTGACTGCTCGTAAAGGCAGACTATGGTTCCGGACTGTGCAAGAAGCTCCAGTTCCTCATCATTCAGATTAAAGGGTATATCCCAGTCGCAGGCATTATCCAGTGATCCCACTGCCACAGGGCATATATTATACTTATCATAATATCTTACCGCCGCTTTAAGTGCCGTTGCACAGCCAAGGCTTGAGCCGGTAATTATAAGGTCATGAATGGTGATATTGTTTTTAACGGTGAAATAGTTGAGAATTTCAAAAGACTCGTTTATTTTATATTCCAGATTATTTATCCCCGAACCCATGTAGAAAACCATTATTGCATTTGGCTCGTAGTTTTTAAAATAGCTCTTAACCGTTTCATACTGGAGGATAAGGCCGCCGTTGCCCCCTGCAAAGTACATGGAGCATTTGGTGTTTTCGTCTATTTTCTCCGGTATATAATAGTAGAAATCCCGGGCGTAGTAAATGTCCCCTTTTTTAAGCTTAACCATATGGGTGCTTACATTCATTATATCTTTATCTGACGGCACCTGCTGAGAGCGGAAATCCATATAGGAAAGGAACTTATCGCAGTGCTTATAATCCCCGCATTTTATAAACAGCCTCTCTGCCTCATCGTAGTTAAGCTCTGCAAGCTCGCTCTGAGCCAGTTTATACAGTCCCTCAAGGCTTTCCTCCCGAAGAACGGGGCTGTCCTCATAATCTCCCATTTCGGTGAAAATATCCAGTGCCTTTTCAAACTCGCCGGATAAAAGGCAGTATTCCCCCTCACTGTAATCGCAGGCCTTAAGCCCCTCTTTGTCTCCGGCTTTTCTATATTCTTTTCTGGCTTTTCCAAACTCCCCCGTCTCTGTAAGCTTTTCGCCGTAGGCGCTGCGGCAAAGAGAGAGTTTTTCCTCTGAATCTTTATAGCCGCCCAGACTTTCATATAATTCCTCTGCGTCTTTGAAGTCTCCGGCATCTTCGTACCGGGCAGCTATTCCGTAGTTCCGGTAATTATCAAATGCGCATACTCCTACTATTGTAATTACAGCAAGGGCAAAAATTACGACAATATAGATGGTTTCCCTATTTCGCATTTTCATAATATCACCTCATAATTTTATATCTTACCATAGTTTTTCAGATAATGGTACTGTTATAAAAATGTTTATCCATAAATCTCTTTACTTTGCAGGCGGGAGGATATATAATGTTTGCAGGTTTACATAAAATCTTTTGAAAGAAGGAATACGGAATGCAAAAAAGAACTAAGCTCTGGGCCATTATGCTGAGTATTGTGCTGCTGCTTTCTCTGCTCACTGCCACAGCTCTGGCCGCACCTTTAAATACAACTATCTCCACAGAAAACGGAGAGTCGGCAAATCCCGACGCAAGCCCTGCCCCCACGGAGGCAGTCCCCCAGAAGGAGAACGTCCCCGCAAAGAAAAGCCCCGAAATGATTTTCGTTGAAGAGGGCGAAACCCACTACGCAAAGCCCGACAGTGTGGTTTTCAATAACGGCGGCATTGTTTATAATAACGGCGCTGTCGTATATAACAACACCGGCACCGTCTACAACAATTCCGGCACCGCATACAACAACACCGGAACCGTTTATGCAAACTCCGGCACTGTTTATAATAACTCCGGCGTAGTTTTCAACAACGGCGCCGAAATCTTCTCTCAGGACGGCGAAATCCGGGATATTGCCATGTCCGGCGCATATAAAATCAATCTCCCCAACAGTCTGAGAGCCTATGTTAATATTGAAAATGCAATCGACGGTGAGGACGTTTATGTTAAGGAAGGCGAAAGCCTTGAATTCACTCCCAAAGATGGTTACACCATTGTTTCCGCTGACATCAGCTCCGGCGATGTGGCAGTAAACAAGGTTGGAAAGTACACCATTTCAAATCTCACCGAGGATGCAGACCTGCTGTTGGAAATTAAGCCCCAGCCCCCTGTTATGAGCCTTGAAAGCGGCAGCTACTTCTCCGCTCAGAAGCTTACAATAAGCGCCGGTGAAAACGCCGAGATTTATTACACCACCGACGGCAGCGAGCCTGACGAAACCAGCCCCAAATACTCCGAGCCTATTAAAATCGATGAAAGCACTGTTGTAAACGCAGTTGCCGTAAGCAAGGGCCTTGAAGTCAGCGATATGAGCAGCGCCAATATCGGAATTCTGGAAATCACCGTTCCCGAATTTGAAAAGCAGACTGAGGGCTATCCGGTATCCGACCCCAGCCCCATAGTTGTCATAAACTCCGGCAGCATTGAGGCAGAGATTGCAAACGCCGAAATTGAGGGCGATGATGCCGCAAACTTCATCCTCAACCACCACTCCGGCCAGAAAGTTCCCGCAGGAAGAACCATGGATGATTACTGGACTATCCGTCCCGAGGGCGGACTTAAGGCCGGCAACTACAACGCCAAGCTTATTTTCACCACTGCAAACGGTGAACAGGCTGAATTCAAGCTCAGCTTTAAGGTTGAAGCAGCTAAGTAAATAAAGCAGAAAAGACCTGAACTTTCGTTCAGGTCTTTTTTTATTACAGATTTCTTATAAGCTCCTGCAAATCCTCTTCCTTTGTGGCCCAGCTGGTCACAAAGCGGACTGCAATATGCTCGCTGTCTATCTTTTCCCACACACTGAACGCCGCTATTTTGCTCAGGCGTTCAAGCTGCTCAGGGCTTAAAATTACAAACTGCTGGTTTGTGGGGGAATCTATATATAATGTGTAGCCCTTGCGGATAAATGCCTCTTTCAGCTCCATAGCACACTTCATGGCGTGGCGGCTGATTTCCAGATACAGATCATCGGTAAAGAGTGCATCAAACTGCATTCCTACAAGTCTGCCCTTGGCAAGCATTGCGCCCTGCTGTTTGGTCATGGTCACAAAGCCTTTAGGCATATTGTTTTTGGTAAACACCAGAGCTTCGCCGCAGAGAGCACCCACCTTAGTACCGCCTATATAGAAAACATCGCACAACTCCACAATATCTTCAATGGTAAGGTCGCTTTCATTGCTTACAAGACCGTAGCCCAGCCGTGCGCCGTCCATATAGAGAGGCATATCGTATTTACGGCATACATCCGACAGTTTTTTAAGCTCTGCCTTAGAGTACAATGTACCCAGCTCTGAGGGGTGGGAAATGTACACCATGCCGGGAATACTCATATGGTCGTGGGTATCATCCCCGTAAAACTTTTCCATGTACTCCTCCAGATCATCACCGCTGACCTTGCCGTTTACGGAGGGCAGGGTAATAACCTTGTGGCCTGAATACTCTATGGCTCCGGCTTCATGGACATTTATATGTCCCGTTTCCGCCGCAATCACAGCCTCGTAGCGTCTGAGCATAGTTGAGATTGTGAGAAGATTTGTCTGGGTTCCGCCGGTAAGGAACTGCACCTGCAAATCATCACGGCCGCAAAACTTTTTAACCTTCCGTTTTGCTTCCTCGCAGTATTCATCCTCGCCGTAGCCGGGGAGAGAAATCATATTAAGTTCGTTCAGTCTCCGGAGCACTTTGGGGTGTGCGCCCTCGGTATAATCGCTTAGAAATGACAGCATGACAGGAATTCCTTTCTTTTAGTTATTAGCAGTTTAAACCGAAAGAGCAAGAATTTCAAGTCCGATTTTGCCGCTGTTTTCTTTTCCTACGGTTTACATAACGCTCCATGTGACCCTCGTTTATAAACTCTGCCAGCACATACTGGTCGTATACAGGCACAGTGCACGAATAGAAATTAAGCTTTTTGTTGTATTCCTCCATAAGAGCATGGGGAAGAAGCATGTAGCCGGTGCGGACGGAGGGGGCAATAAGCTTTGAAAAGCTGTTTAGATATATAACCCGCTCCGGCGCTATGGAAAAGATAGTCTCTATCTGTCCCCCGCTGGTTGCAAACTCCGCGTCGTAATCGTCTTCAACTATATAGCTGCCCTGTTTTTCCGCCCATGCCGCGTACTCCCGCCGCTTTGCCGCCGTTGCGGTAACGCCGCTGGGGTAGCTGTGAAAGGGGGTCACATGGAGCACTCCGGCGGTGCAGCATTCAAGCTCCTGAGACAAAATTCCGTCCCCGCCTAAGGTGAGCATCCGGCACTTTGCGCCGTTTGCCTCATACACCCGCCGTATTTTCTCATATGAGGGATTTTCAAGGGCAAAGAGCTTTTCTCTGCCTAAAAGCTGTACAACTATGGAATATAAATATTCAGAGCCTGAACCGATGATTATCCGCTCCGGCTCAACTTTAAGGCCTCGGCTTCGCTGTAAATAACCGGAGATTGCCGCTCTTAACTCCATGCAGCCGCAGTTTGGGGATTTTATAAGAATCTGTCTGTCGTAGTCGCTGAGTACCTTACGCATGGTTCGGGCGTAGACGCTGAACGGAAAATCCTCCATAGGCTTTAATTCTGCGCTCATGTCGGAAACTGCCGCTCTTTTCGTGACTTCACCTGTTTTATATCCCCCGAAATCCACATAATGCCCGCTCCGCTCACGGGTGCTTATATATCCCTCGTCAGAGAGCAGCTCATAAGTGTGTTCAACGGTTATGACACTGATACCAAGCTCGGAGGCAGTAAAGCGCTTTGAGGGGAGCTTGTCCCCGGGCTTCAAGGTGCCGTCGGTTATGTCCTGCCGTATCTGCCGGTATAATTGCAGGTAGGCGGGAGTTTTGCTTTCCTTATCTATAATATATTTCATCTGGTACTATCCTTTTATAACAATTTGTTCATCTAATACTATCAGATTTCAAGGTTTCAAGTCAATAAAAAAGCTCCCCTGAGGGAGCTTTTCGGTGTGTTTAAATTATCCTCTGCCTAAGTCAATTATACATATGTTGCTTCTCGGTGTTCCAGCAGGTTCAGGTTCATACGGAGTGCCGCTCTCCCTCACCTCAATATTTCGGGCTATTTTTTCAAGAGTTTCCATATCTGCCGCTCCGGCTACCCGTACAAAGTAACCCGTTGTTTCATCAAACATGAACACATAGTTTATAATCCTATCATAATGCAAAAGTTTTTTATAATCAGAGCTTACCATCAGCACATGCCGGTTGTCCCAGTCCTCCTCTTTTTCCACGGTTACCTCTCCCTGCAAAACATATGTCATATTATTCAGAGGAGTACTCACACCAACGGAATAAAGAATCTCACTTTCATCCGGTTTATATTGGGCACCATTTGCAAGCGGGTCATAAGTCACAGATGAGGTCCATGTTTCCATTTTAATTCCGTCATCCGTTTCAGAATATTCCAGTTTGTCTATATCGGCAAAGGCTTCTCCACCGCAGATATGTGCCTCATTTGGCAGACGAGGCAGCCAGTTTGCACGCAGTTCAGGCTGATTAGTATTATGATTATCAGCGCCGTTAAAATCAAACGTCATTCCGGCGTTTGGATACGCTGCCTTAACTTCACTCCATGTCTCTCCGTCGCCATTGAGAACATACACTATACCGCCGATTTTTTCGCCCTCCTGTACCTTTTTATTGTTCATTGTATAATTTGATGCTGCCAGACCCGTAACTGTCAACAGTGCTGTTATTGCCGCCGCAATAAGGGCAATGCGGAGTGGGGTTCTCTTTCTGACTTTCTTTTCTTCTATTCCGATTTTTCGGAAAACATCGTCTTTTATTCTTTCGCTCAGTTCCCTGTCCTCCCTGACTTCCGGCATTTGGGGGGAGAGATAGGTGCTTATATCAGAGATATGTATTTTCATATTCAAATCCTTTCCCCTCTAAATATTCTTTCAGCTTCTCCCGTCCCCGGCTCAGCTTTGAGCGCACGGTGGAGGCGTTTATTCCCATGGTGTGTGATATATCCTCGGTTTTTTCGTAGAGGAAATAGTGGCGTTTAAATATCTCCCTGTCAGGTTCGGGGAGAGTCTCCACCGCATCCCTTGCTGCGCCGGAAAGCTCGCTCTTTATAATTTCCGCCTCCGGCTGGGGACAGTCGGCTACTATATAATCATCTTCAAGTGGCAGAACTATGCGGAGTGCCCGAAGCCTGTCCAAGGTTTTATTTCTGGCTATTGCGCCTATATACTGCTTTAAGCCCACGTCTTTAAGCTTTTCCCTGCTGTACCACAGCGAAACAAAGCTGTCGGATACAGTTTCTTCAATGTCTTCCCTGTTGAGACTGCCGCCGGAGATTTTGGAAACTACGGCAAAGGCATAGGCACTGTACCGGTCTATGCAGATGCTCAGCGCCTCCGTGTCACCGGAGCGCAGCCTTTCCATGAGATTTTTCTCGGTCACTTCTTTCACCTGCTTTTTTCTTGTGTTCGGCATCTGTTTCCCTCCTCACCTATAATAACGCAGAGAGGAATATTTTTGTTGCACAAAAATAAAAACTCCCCTTTCGGGGAGCTTTTTTCATTTCAATATAGGCTGTATCTGTTTTCCATCAAGGGCGGCCTCTACGCTCTCTTTAAGGCGGGAAAAATCCGCCTGCAAGGAATAGGGCTTTTTATCCGGCGCATCCTGTCCGAAAGGCACAAAGTATATGTTCTTCTTATTTAAAAGCCTTGCTATATTTTCCGCCGACCCCGAAAGGCCGTCATTTGTGGAGAGGGCAATTATTACCGGCTTTCCGTTTCTCAGGTGGGTTTTTGCCGCCATTAAAACCGCGCTGTCCGTTATGCCGTGGGCAAGCTTTGCAAGGGTATTTCCGGTACAGGGGGCAATAAGCAGCGCCGCCATAGGCTTTGCAGGGCCTAATGGTTCCGCATCCGCTATGGTGCACACCGGCTCTTTTCCTGTAAGCTTTCTCAGCTTTTCCAGATTTTCTTCCGCCGTGCCGAAACGGCTTGAGGTTGCGGCGGCGGTTTCGCTCATAATGGGAATTAAATCAAAATCTTCCTTTAAACATTCGGCAGCGCCGAAAAGCTTTTCATATGTACAATATGAACCGCAGAGGGCAAGGCCCAGCTTTCGTTTTTCACTCATATTTTAATCCTCCTGCTCCTTGATTGCCTCATATACTGCCTTTTTCATAAGCATTGCTCCCGTATACGGTGAGCTTTTACCGGGAAGTCCCGGTGCAGGCAGCACATAAAGGCCGATATTTCCCGCAAGGTTTTTATCAAAGCCTCCCGGGGGCGAGGCAAGCTCCATAATCACCGTGCCGCTTTCGCAGCAGCAAAGCATGGATTCTGTTATCACCCTGTCGGGAACGGTATTTACTATAAAATCAAAGTCCCCGATTTTCCCCTCAAGGGCTTCATAGGGATAAGCCTTTATGCCCAAGGTCTCCGCCAGCGCTCTGTCCGCTCCGTTTCTCGCCGCAACCGCGGTTTTCGCCCCCAGCGCCTTTAAGCGCAAGGCAAGAATTTTTCCTATTCTGCCAAAGCCCGTAACCAGCACATCCGAGCCCCAAAGGCTTTTTTCGCTTGCCGCCATAAGCTTTTCCAAAGCGCCCTCAGCGGTGAGGGCTGCATTTCCGTACACGAAATCAGGTCTTAACATAATGTCACATACATTAAGCCCTGCTTTCATGGCTCCCCTTACGCTCTGGTCACTGAGCTTTCCGCCGCAGAGTATCTGTCCTTTCCACAAAGCTGCAATAAGCTCCTTCATGCTCAAAGTCTCTGCCGACAAGGGAGTATTTAAAAGCCCGCCCTTTTCGGCAGGGGTTGGCAGGATTACACAGTCCGCCCCGTAAACCGCGCTTTGCAGGCATCCCGCTCTGGGAACTTCTTCCGGCAGCTCCGCCTGTTCCAGCGCAAAGCAGCTCACCTTGTGCCCGTCTCTTAAAAGCATTTTACACAGATGAGCCATTCTTCTGTCTCCGCCTAATACCGCAAATCTCACATCTGCTTCACCTCCACGGTTCATACTATTCCAGTGGACAGGGGGCCGTTCATGTGATAAAATGATAAGTAATTTTTAATAAAAGGGTGATCTGATTGAGTTTAGCAGACCGGATATTTATAGATAACTGTAAAGATATATTAGAAAACGGAGTATGGGATACCGACCGCGAGGTTCGCCCCCGCTGGGAGGACGGCAGCCCCGCCCATACAATCAAGAAATTCGGCATTGTAAACCGCTACGACCTGTCCAAGGAGTTCCCCATTCTCACCATAAGACGTACTTTCTGGAAGTCCGCCGTGGATGAGCTGCTCTGGATATGGCAGCAGAAGAGCAACAATGTCCACGATCTCCGCACCAGAGTCTGGGACGCATGGGCTGATGAAAACGGCTCTATCGGCAAGGCCTACGGCTATCAGCTGGGTGTAAAGCACCACTACCCCGAGGGCGACATGGATCAGGTGGACAAGGTTATCTGGGATTTAAAGCACAACCCCGCCTCCCGCCGTATTATGACCAACATTTATAACTTTGCCGACCTTTCCGAAATGGCGCTCTACCCCTGCGCCTACTCCATGACCTTTAACGTCAGCGGCAACAAGCTCAACGCCATTTTAAACCAGCGCTCTCAGGATATGCTGGCAGCAAACAACTGGAACGTGGTTCAGTACAGCGTGCTCACCATGATGATGGCTCAGATTGCAGGTCTGGAACCGGGCGAATTTGTCCATGTTATTGCCGACGCACATATTTACGACAGACATGTTCCCGTCATTGAGGAGCTTATAAAGAACGAGCCCAAGCCCGCTCCCACCTTCATCATGGATAAATCCGTTGATGATTTCTATAAGTTCACCAGAGACAGCTTCAGCATGGAAAACTACGAATACACTGAATTCACCGGTAAAATTCCGGTAGCTCTTTAATGCCATGGAAGCCATAGTAGCAGTATTTTCAGACTGGGGCATAGGATGTGACGGTACCCAGCAGATAGCTTTAAAGGCAGACCGCGCCCATTTCCGTGACATCACCACGGGAAACGCCGTCATTGTGGGCCGCAAAACCCTTGAGGACTTCCCCGGAGGCAGACCCCTCAAAAACCGCCGCAACATAGTTGTGACAAGGCAGAATATAGAAATCGAGGGTGCCACCGTTGTGCACAGCACTGAGGAGGCACTTAAAGAGGCAGAAAAGCAGGAAAGAACGATTATAATAGGCGGTGCCAGTATTTATAAGCAGTTCTTCCCCTTTACCGACATTGTACACATAACTAAAATTGAATCAGCTCCTGAATCGGACAGCTTCTTCCCCAATCTGGACAGTCTCCCCGACTGGGAAAAAGTAGACACCACCGATACCATGGAGGAAAACGGCATACAATACAGCTTCTGCACCTATCGGCGCATTAAGCCGTAAGCACCGTGCCGGGATAATAATGAGCCAGTATCTCAGTATAGCTTTCGCCTCTTTCAGCCATAAGCTTTGCTCCGTACTGGCTCATTCCTACTCCGTGGCCGAAGCCCTTTACGGTAAAGAGGAATTTGCCGTCGATATATTGCAGCTCAAAGGAGGTTGAGCGGAGGGAAAACAGCTCCCTTATCTCCGTTCCCTTGATTTTCACATTTCCCAGTGTTATGTATGAAACTCTGCCGCTGTCGTCTCTCTCCGTTTCCCCTATCCAAGTCTCTTTGCCGCCTGTGAAATCCGCCTCGGGCTTTAAGGACAGAACACAGTCTCTGAAATCTATGGGGGCACATTCAAGAGTGCTTATGAAATTGGGTACATTGGTTTCGCTCTCCGGACTTTCCACGCTTACAAGGTAAGGGCGGCTGTTCCATACATTCCCGCAGTCCTCGGTGGCTCCCGCAGAGGAGGAATGGAAAGCTGCGAAAACCGGCTGTCCTTCATAGCTTAAATACTGCCCCGCTGTTTCATTTACGGCGGAGCTTATTTTTTTATAATTTTCCTCAAACGCATCTCCCCAGTTTTCTCTCATGTCCTCCTGACTTATCCACGCCTGACAGCAGTTAAAATCCGTGCACACCTGAGCATTGCCGTGCTTATCAGAGCCTGCACAGTAGAGGGCATAGCTTCTGGCGGCTACCGCCTGAGCTTTCAGCGCCTCGGGAGCAAATCCTGCGGGCATTTCCGCCGCCACAACGCCGATAAGATACTCCTGCATGTCCATTTCCACCGGTGCATCCCCCACCAGAACTGTTATCTTTTCCGGCGCGGGATTTTCCGCCTTTATTATCTTAGGGGCGCTTTCCTGTTCTGTCTCAGCAGTTTTTTTATCCTCGGCCCCCTCCGATGCCGGTTCGGCGGCTGCTTCTTCCGGCGCTTCGGTTTTAGGCTCGTCCGTAATTTCGGGTTTCGATGTTGACCGCGGCTGCTCTTTCTCCCCGCTTTGAGTTATTTTCTCTGTGTTTTCAAGGATTTGTGTTTGCTCCCTTACCGGGCCGCCATGGCGCATCTGAACCGCATATGGCAGGAAAATAGTGATAAAAAGTGCAGCATAAGCCAGAATTATTGTTTTCTTCACGGTCAATCCTCCGTTTTCGCTTGACTGAATATGCAAAAAAGTATAAAATTATTCGCAGGGCTAAGGCCGCAGGCTGTCCGCCCTGTAATTCAATGCTATTGAAATGGATCTGTAATTATGCAAATGCAAAAAAAATCTCTTGAAATAACATGCTACGTTTTAGGAGCCGGAGCTTTCGGAGTTTTCCTCCGCTGGCTTCAGGATCAGCTGGCCTTTAATGATGCAGGACTTCCGGAAAAAAGTGTCTTTCATTTCCTTGTTCCCCTTTTCATATTCGCCGCAGCCTATGTGTTCATCCGCTTTGTGGATAACTTCCGTGCTACCCGCTATTACCTGCCCGATAATTTTCACGAGGCTTTCCGCAACGAGGGTAAAAGCTACACCTTCTTCCGCTGGGCGATAGGTGCTTTAATGTGCATCGGCGCTCTGATTGTGCTGTTCACCTGCGAGGTTGAAAAGCACCCCTCACTTCTCCGGGGAATTGCCGTCCTCGGTATTCTTACCGGCATTTCATACTCCCTGTTTCTGGAATTTGCCAACAAGAAGCGCACCCACCCTTCAATTCTCTGCGTTCTGAGCATAATGCCTGTGCTGCTGTTTTCCTACTGGCTTGTAGCAACCTACAAGATGAACGACATAAACAGCGTTGTGTGGTCCTTCGGAATTGAGATTGTGAGCATAATCATAAGTATTCTGGCCTTTTTCCGCATAGCGGGCTACGCTTTCGGTACTCCCAAATCCGGCCACAGCATGTTCTATTCCATGATGGGTGCTGCAATGTGCGTTATGACCGTTGCAGACACAAGAAATATGGGCTTGCAGATAATGTTCTTCTCTGCCGCCCTGATGCTTATCTTCTATAACTGGATAATGATTAAAAATCTGGTTCAGCGTAAGGCTCAGAGAGAAGAGCCTCTGGAAGACGGCTTCGACCGCCTGTAAAAGAATATAAAAAATCCCTGAGAGATATGTCTCTCAGGGATTTTATTTTACTTTTCGATGCTTATTACCGTAAGCATTTCGCCCTCTACGGAGAATTTAACTTCAAAGCCGCCAAATTCCATGGCATATATTCTCTCCGGATCATTCTGGTAGCGGGGTCGGGGGTCATTGGCAAGAACGCCCCGCAGAGCCTTCGCCTTATCCTCCGGCAAAACTTTTTCCACATTCTCAGGGAATTTAACCTCTAAGGTTTTTCCCCCGTCAGGGGCAAAACCGCTGAGTGCGTCCGGGTGGCAGTCGGCATAGGGAACGTAAGGTTTAATGTCAAAAATTGGGGTTCCGTCCATAAGGTCGGCACCGGCAACATACAAAACAGGCCCCAAATTTTTGTCCTTTTCCAGTCTTATAAGTCTAAGGCAGGAAAGGCCCAGGGCATTGGGTCTGAAGGGAGAACGGGTGGCAAAAACGCCCTTTCTCTCGTTTCCTCCAAGCCGCGGCGGTCTCACGGTAGGCGACCAGCCGCCTTTCAGATTTTCGGAAAACTGCCAGATCACCCAGATATGGGAAAAATCTTCAATTCCCCGAAATGCCTCAATGTCTCTGTATTCCTTCTCGAAAACTATCCGGCTTTGCAGTTCGGATACAATTCCCGCCTGTCGGGGTATGCCGAACTTTGTGGGAAAATCGCTCTCCATATGAGCTATGGGTGAAATTTTAAAGTCTTCCATTACATAAAATCTCCCGGCATCTGAGAAAGGGTGTGCATCATATTAACTGAAATTGCGTTTATAACCATATGCAGGCTGATGCTGCCCCATATACTGCCGCACTTTTCATAGCAGCGGCAGAGCAGATAGGAAACGGGGATGTACTGGACAATATATATCCAGTATCCGGGGTTTCCGATAGTGTATCCCCAGACATGGTAAGCAGAAAATGCCAGAATACTCACGATGTAAGCCGCTATTCTGCTGTGCTTTCTCAACATGCCGAATATTCCCGCTCTGAACATGATTTCCTCCAGAATGGGAGCCATAAACACAGCCAGTGCGGCGGTTTTGCCGAATTCCACAGAGGCAAGATCCATAATAGCTGCGTTATTGGGGTTTTCCAGCGGGTCAAGCTGAAACAGAAGCAGGTTTACCGCAAAGTTTAAAACCAGCATAAGGCCGTAGCATATGCACACCTGCAAAACGCAGTGACCAAACTGATCTATAAAAGGATCAAAGTCCCGGCGGAGAAATTTCCAGCAGAAGGCCAGAATATACAAAACGCCTATAATGTACACAATAAGGTTTGCCCATGCCTCGCCTATCATGCCCTTATTTACAAGGGCAGCCATAACGGTAGGCAGAAGGAACATGTGGACAGGCAGATATAAAAGTGCCGCCAGCGCCTCTTTTTTGGTAAGAGCGCTGTTAAATTCAATTTCCGGCCTGTTCATTTCAGCCTCTCGCTTTCTGCTGCAGCTTATACAGCAAATTCATAGCCTCAATGGGAGTGAGGGTATTAAGGTCGGTTTCGGTAAGAATCTGGCGCACCTCGTCAAAGCCTACATCGGAAAGGCTGATCTGCTCCTCTTCCTCCTCTTCAAAATCAGTGGAATGAGTAAGAGGGGCGGCAATGCCGTTTGCTTCCAGCTCTTTTAAATATTCCTTGGCTTTTTTGATAACCGCATTGGGAAGTCCCGCAAGCTTTGCAACCTCGATACCGTAGCTGTCGTCGGCTGCACCCCTCACGATCTTACGCAGGAACACCAGATTTCCGCCCTGCTTTTTGGCGGTAATATTGTAGTTGCGAACACCGCTTATCTCACCCTCAAGGGCTGATAATTCGTGGTAATGGGTTGCAAACATAGTCTTTGCGCCCAGCTTCTTTTTATCCGCGCAGTATTCAAGCACCGCTCTTGCAATAGCCATGCCGTCATAGGTAGACGTGCCGCGGCCTATCTCGTCGAGAATAAGGAGAGAACTGGAAGTGGCATTTTTAAGGATGTTTGCCATCTCGTTCATTTCAACCATAAAGGTTGACTGACCGGATGCAAGGTCGTCGGACGCGCCGATTCTGGTAAAGACTCTATCCACTATGCCTATGGTGGCGCTCTTTGCGGGAACGAAAGAACCTATCTGCGCCATTAAAACAATAAGGGCAGTCTGGCGCATGTAGGTAGATTTACCCGCCATATTGGGGCCGGTTACGATTGCAACTCTGTCCTCTTTATCGTTGAGGTAAGTGTCATTGGGAACAAAAAGTACATCTTTAAGAGTCTGCTCCACCACAGGGTGGCGGCCCTCAACAATGTTAAGCTCTTTTGAAATATCAACCTCCGGCATGGTGTAGCCGTTTCTTACTGCGGTTTCGGCAAGGGAGCACAGACAGTCAAGCTCTGCAACGGCCTCGGCGGTTTTCTGAATTCTGTCCACCTGAGAGGCAACCTTGTCTCTTATCTCGCAGAAGAAGTTATATTCCATTTCGTTTATTCTGTCTCGGGAGGTAAGGAGGGTGTTTTCCAGCTCCTTAAGCTCCTGAGTGAAGTAGCGCTCGTTGGAAACAAGGGTCTGCTTTCTTATATAGTCCTCAGGCACATTGTCCTCGCCCGCAGAACGGGGAATGTCTATATAGTAGCCGAACACCTTGTTATAGCCGATTTTAAGCTTCTTGATGCCGGTGCGCTCCCGCTCTCTCTGCTCCATATCACGGACCATTCTGGCACCGTTGTCTCTCACATCTCTGAGCCGGTCAAGCTCTTCGGAAAAGCCCGGTCTTATAATTCCGCCCTCACGGATGGAGAAGGGAGGATCATCGTCGATGGTGCGGTCAATTTCCGCATATATATCCTCCAGAGCGTCCATTTCTCTTATTGCGCTCAGCGCCCCGCAGTTAAAGGGCTTAAGCATTTCCTTTAATGCAGGCAGAGCCTCGGCGCAGTTTGCAAGAGAGCGCAGGTCTTTACCGCCTGCATTTCCGTATACAGCTCTGCTTACAAGGCGCTGCATATCGCTTATATCACGGAGGCGAAGCATAATCTCGCCCCGCATCACGTTATTTTTATAAAGCTCATCCACAGCGGCAAGGCGGCGCTTTATTGCAACCGCAGACAGCAGCGGACGCTCAAGCCATGAGCGGAGCATTCTGCCGCCCATGGGGGTCTTTGTTTTATCCAGAACCCACAGCAGAGAGCCTTTCTTCTCGCCGCTTCTTAAAGACTCGGTGATTTCAAGGTTTCGTCTGGTGGTCCAGTCAAGCTCCATATATCTGCCGCCGTAGAATACATCCAGCTTGTTTATATGGCCCAGATCAAATTTCTGGGTGATTGCTATGTAATTTAAAAGTGCGCCTGCGGCACATACTGCGGCACTGCTTTCTCCAAGGCCGCTTTCGTCCACATCCTTAAAACCGAACTGGGAACAGATTCTTGCAGCGGCAGGGAGAAAATCAAAGCTCTCCTCGTTTCTCTCCAGCATGGCATCCAGCTTTTTAGTGAGAAAATCTTTTATTTCCTTTTCGTTTTCGGCTCCGGAGGACAGCAGCGCCTCACGGGGCGAAAATCTGCCAAGCTCATTTAAAATGTGGTTTACCGCGTCATCCTCGTAGGAGGCACAGCAGAATTCACCGGTGGAAATGTCGCAGAAGGCGGCTCCGCCCTTGCCGTTATTGTAGTAAACGGCGCAGATATAGTTGCTGCGCTCGTCCTGAAGCATGGAGCTTTCGGTAACGGTGCCGGGGCTTATAATTCTTATTACATCACGCTTTACAAGTCCCTTTGCCAGTGCCGGGTCCTCGGTCTGCTCGCAGATTGCAACCTTATAGCCCTTGGCAATAAGTCTTGCAATATATGCCTCTGCGCTGTGGTAGGGTATGCCGCACATAGGAGTCCGCTCTTCCGGATCTTTTACGCCCCTGTCTCTGGTGGTAAGGGCAAGGTCCAGCTCACGGGAGGCAACTTTTGCGTCATCATCGAACATTTCATAAAAGTCGCCCAGCCGGAAAAAGAGCAGGCAGTCCTGATGCTGCTGTTTTATTTCGTAATATTGCCTTTTCATAGGCGTTAATTCAGCCATTTTCTACCTCTCCATAAAGTGCCCATGTGTTGCTTGCGGTGATTTTTACATTTATAAACTGACCTATCAGAGAGGGGTCGCCGTGGAGGTGGACAAGTCTGCCGCCGTTGGTGCGGGAGGAAAGATTGTATTCATCCTTTCCTGTTTCGCCGTCCACAAGAACTCTGTAAGTCTTGCCCTCGTATTCCTTGTGCTTTTCGGCGGAAATACGGTTTGCAACCTCGGTGAGGCGGTCAAAGTGCTTCTGCTTGTCCTCTCTGGTAAAGGGGTCGGGCATGGAAGCGGCAGGAGTGCCCACGCGCTTGGAGTATATAAAGGTGAACATTGCGTCATAGCGCACCTTTTCGCAAAGCTTAATGGTATCCTCAAACTCCTCGTCAGTCTCGCCGGGGAAGCCCACAATAATGTCGGTGGTAAGCACAAGGTCGGGCATGTAATGTCTTGCAAGCTCTACCTGAGCGATATATTTTGCGCTGTCGTAGTGGCGGTTCATAACCTTAAGAATGTGGTCATTGCCGGACTGGACAGGCAGGTGAAGCTGGTGAGCGCATTTTTCGCACTCAGCCATGGTCTTAAACAGTTTCTCTGTTGCATCCTTGGGGTGGCTGGTCATAAATCTTATGAGGAAGTCACCGGGAATGTCATTTATCATGCGGATAAGGTCTGCAAAGTCAACGCCGCAGTTAAGGTCCTTACCGTAGGAGTTGACGTTCTGGCCTAAAAGGGTAATGTCCTTATAGCCGGCCGCTACCAGCTCTCTTGCCTCTGCAACTATATCCTCCGGCTTTCTTGAACGCTCTCTGCCTCTGGTGTAGGGAACTATGCAGTAGGAGCAGAAGTTATTGCAGCCGTTCATAATGGACAGCCATGCTTTAACACTGCCGTCCCGCTTTCTGGGGATACCCTCGGCTATAACGCCGTCACTGTCGCAGCGGGAGAACACTCTCTTGTGGCTCTTAATGTGCTTTAAAAGCAGCTCGGGAAAACGCCACAGCTCGTGAGGGCCGAAAACAAGGTCAACAACCGGATAGGACTTTTTCACCTTGTCTGCCATGTGCTGCTGCTGAACCATGCAGCCGCAGACGGAAACAATCTGACCGGGTTTATTCTTCTTGGTGTGGTTAAGGGAGCCCACGTTACCCAGAACTCTCATCTCTGCGTGCTCACGGACAGCGCAGGTATTGACAATTATAATATCTGCCAGAAATTCATCATCGGTAAAGCCGCAGCCCATAAGGGAAAGATAGCCTCTGATTTTTTCGCTGTCGGCCTCGTTCTGCTGGCAGCCGTAGGTGTCAACCAGGGCAAGAGGCTGCTTGCCGTCGGCACAGAGAATTTCCTTTATCTGAGCGCAGATTTCTTCCTGCTCATGTATTTTTTCAATGCTTATTTCTTGTCTTATATAACTCATTTCTCAATCCTTAGCCTTTATAAAGATATTCATTCAATATTAACATAAAATGAGTGGAACTTTCAACTAAAATCCTGTATAATGAAAGCGTTTTTGAAATTGGAGGTATAATATGCCTGTTATAAATATATTGCAGCCCCATGTGGCTGATATGATAGCTGCCGGCGAGGTGGTTGAGCGTCCCGCGTCGGTTATAAAAGAGCTTATGGAAAACGCTTTCGATGCAGGAGCTAAAAACGTAAAAGTGGAAATCCGCGGCGGCGGTGCCACCTTTATAAGAGTCACCGACGACGGCTGCGGCATGGCTCCGGAGGATGCCGGAATTGCCTTCCTGCGCCACGCCACATCAAAGCTCAAGGATGAGCGCGGACTTGAAGCCATTGAAACAATGGGCTTTCGCGGTGAAGCTCTTGCCGCCATTTCCTCCGTTTCCCACATTGAGCTTTTAACCCGCCGCAGAGGCGACAACTCCGGCACAAAGCTTACCTTAAACGCCGGAGACATTGAAGATATGATTCCCACCGGCTGCCCTGAGGGCACATGTATAACCGTAAAGGATATTTTCTTCAACACCCCCGCCAGACTTAAATTTTTAAAATCCGACAGAAGCGAGGCCGGCGCATGTCTCACCACAGCACTGCGCTGTGCGCTGGGCCGTCCGGAGGTTTCCGTCCGCTTTATAAGAGACGGAAAGGAGGAGTTTTTCTCTCCCGGTGACGGTATGCAGAGTTCTTGTATATACTCCCTTTTAGGCCGTGACCTTGCAACCACGCTCATTGAGTGTGACAGCGAAAACGAGGGCTTGAAGCTCTCCGGCTTTATATCCTCCCCCTCCGCAGGCAGAGGAAACCGCAGCGCCCAGTATTTTTTCTGCAACGGGCGCTGGATAAAATCCCCCATGCTTCAGTCTGCTCTGGAGCAGGGATATAAAAACAGCCTTCTTACCGGCCGTTTCCCCGCATGTGTGCTGTATCTTGATATAAGCTGCGGAAGTGTGGATGTAAACGTGCATCCGGCAAAAACCGAGGTTAAGTTTTCCGCTGAAAAGTCGGTTTTCGACCTTGTATATCATGCCGTCCGTTCGGCTCTCGAAAATGAGGATGCAACCGTAAAGGCAGACCTTTCCTCCGCACAAAAGGCCGTACCCAAGCCCAGAGAGGATTTTTACCAGAGCATGAGCGCCTCCGCTTTCCGTGAAAACGGATATAAGCCCGCCGCACCTGCCCGCTCCTCCGGCTTTTCTGCCCCTGCACGTCCCGCATACACTCCACCCCGTCCGGCAGCACCTTCCAGAAGCTTTTCTCCCGCTCCGGCACCCTCTTTTTCCTCAGTTTCCAACCGTCAGAGCGCCGCTCCTTCCGGGTTTTCAACAAAGCCGGAAATAAAATACGCCCCGCCGGTGAGTTACGGCAGCACTCCGGCTCCCGCTGCATCTTCCTTTAAAAGTTCGGAAAACTCGTGCAGAACCGTTTCTGAGCCGCTTTATGCGCCGAAAGAGGAACAAGAAGAAAAAGACAGTCCGGAAATTTCTGATATTTATACAAAGCATTTTCCACAAGCTGTTGAAAACTATGTTGAAAATGTTGAAAGTTCACAAAAGCAGCTTTACAAAATTATCGGTGAAGCCCTTAAAACCTATATAATCGTTGAAAAGGGCGAGGAACTGCTTTTAATCGACAAGCACGCCGCCCATGAACGGATGATATTCGACAGACTTAAGGCAAAATCAGGAGAAATTCCCTCTCAGAATCTTTTAACACCTATTCCCCTCCGCCTCAATCCCGAGGATGCGGAGCTTATTGAGGAAAACGGTGAGCTTCTTCTGGAGCTTGGTTTTGAAATAGAGCCTTTTGGTGAAAATGAATATATACTCCGCGCTCTCCCTGCCGATATGGAGGCGGGCGATGCAGAGGCCGCAGTTGAGGAAATCTGCGAAAAGCTCCGCAAGGGCACAGCACCCACCGCCCAGAGCGCAAGAGATGAAATTCTCCACACCGTTGCATGTAAGGCCGCTATAAAGGCAGGCTGGGACACCGACAGAAAGGAACTTGAAGTTCTGGTCGAGGCTGTGGTTTCCGGCGAGATTAAATACTGCCCCCACGGACGGCCCCTGTCTGTGTCACTTAGCAAAAAAGAACTGGATAAGCTTTTTAAGCGCATAGTCTGAGGTGAACAATGGCTAAAAGAGTTATAGTCGTAGCAGGACCTACGGCAAGCGGAAAAACAAGGCTCAGTATTGAGCTTGCAGAAAAATTAAACGGTGAAATTGTCTCCGCAGACTCCATGCAGATATATAAGCGCATGGATATAGGCACCGCCAAGGCAACGAAAGAGGAAACCTCCCGGGTTCCCCACCACATGCTGGATGTGGCAGAACCGGGGGAAGATTATTCCGTTGCAAGATATGTGGAGGATGCCTCCCGCTGCTGTGACGATATAATCGCAAGGGGAAAAATCCCTGTTATAACCGGCGGCACCGGATTATATATAGACTCTCTCCTCTCCGGCAGAAATTTTGCCGCCCGTCAGGACAGTGATGATACCCTCAGAGAAGACCTCCTGCGGGAATTTGATGAAGTGGGCGGAGAAGAAATGCTGCGCAGGCTCCACGAGGTTGACCCGGAGAGAGCCGAAAAGCTTAACGCCGGCGACAAGCGCAGAATAGTTCGTGCGCTGGAAATTTACAAGCTCACCGGAATTACCGCCACCGAGCACGACCGGCGCACTCAGGCGCTCCCCAAGGCTTATGATGCCTGCTACTTTGTGCTGAATTTCAAGGACAGAGCCGACCTTTACAGCCGCATTGACAGACGTGTGGATATAATGGAGCAGCAGGGACTGTTTAAGGAAGTTGAGGAGCTTTTAGCCTCCGGCCTTCCCGAAAGCTGCACCGCCATGCAGGCTATCGGCTACAAAGAGGTAGTTTCCGCCCTTAAAGGTGAAATCAGCAAAAAGGATGCCCTCGACCTTATAAAGCAGTCAAGCCGGCGCTATGCAAAGCGGCAGCTCACATGGTTTCGGAAAAACAAGGACGCCTGCTGGATTGAATTCGACAAAGAGCCCGATTATGACGCGGCACTTTCTCAGGCGCTGGATTATATTGCCGCGAAATGGAAATAATATTTACGCATAACCTTCTCCCCGCTCCCCGCTTTTGACAAAATTCTGCATCCCTTTCGTTATATCATAAAGTGCCGCGCGTAAAGCGTGAGATATACTATAATGACGGAGGGAAAGGACCCTCCGCGAAAAGGAGTTGGCTGATATGCAGAAAACGCAAAATCTCCAGGATGCTTTCCTAAATCAGGCGAGGCTTGAGCGCCTCAACGTCACCATGTTTCTTATGAACGGATTTCAGCTTCACGGTGTAGTCAAGGGCTTTGACGGTTTTACCGTGATTCTGGATTCTGACGGGAAACAGCAGCTTATCTACAAGCACGCTATTTCCACCATAGTTCCTCCGAAACCTCTGGCTGTTGATGCAAATACATAAGCCCGTAAAAACGCCGCCTGTTCTGGCGGCGGCTGTGACGCTTATCTTTCTGACATTATGCGCCTATGGCGGCGTCCATGTCTGGGGTCACTTTAACCGGGACTATGAAACTGTTCCGGTTTCTTCCGTAAACCTTAAAGACAGCGTCCGCCTGCGGGGAATTGCCGTGAGAAGGGAGCAGATTATCTGCTCCCCCATGGCTGAAACCGAACTTCCCCAAAACGGAGACAGGCTTTCAAGCAGGGCTGTTGAGGCTTTTAACTGCGATGTGCAGGGCTCTGCATTGTTTTTCGAAAACTCAGACGGCTACGAATATCTAAGCCCTGAGGATTTTGAATACATGGAGCCGCATGAGCTTGAAGATATTTTATCCTCCCGCCCCAAAAGAAAGCGGGGCAAAGGCAGGCTTGTTTCCGGCTTTGACTGGTATTTTGCCGCCATTACCGATGACAGCAGCAAAATACCCCCGCCGGGAAAATGCCGGCTGCACTTTGACGAAACGGACAGCGAGCTGCCCGCAAGACTTTTAAAAATAAGCTCTCCCGAAAAGGGAAAGCTTCTGCTCCTCTTCCGCTTAAACACCGGCGGGGAGGAATATATGTCTCTCAGAAAATCCGAGGCAGAACTTATATTTTCCGAATATTCCGGCCTTATGCTGCCGGTAAAAGCCGTCCATACAGATGCAGACGGCACTCAATATGTTTATACCCTCACCGCCGGAAAACCTGAGCGCCGGCAGGTGGAGATTATATATAAAAACGGTGAGAGCTGCATTGCCCGGGAAAGTCCCGAAGCTGAGGCTCTCAAAGAGGGAAACCTCCTTATAATATCCGAAAATAAAGAGAAAGAAGGATAGAATAATGAGCATAGCCGAAAGCACCGCCGCGGTGCTTAAAAATATAGAGGCAGCAGCACTGAGTGCAGGCAGAGATCCCCATGATATTCTCCTTGTTGCCGCCAGCAAAATGAACGATGCCGAAAGGGTTCAGCAGGCCATAAAAGCAGGGGTTCCAATATGCGGAGAAAACCGTGTGCAGGAAATGCTGGAAAAGAACAGTCAGGGCGCTTATGAGGGTGCCAAGCTCCATTTCATAGGCCACCTCCAGAAGAACAAGGTTAAGCAGGTGGTGGGTCTCGCAGAGCTTATCCACAGCGCCGACTCCATCCCCCTTATTTCCGTAATCAATAAGGAAGCGGAGAAAAAGGGACTGGTTCAGGATATACTTCTTGAAGTTAATATAGGTAACGAGGACTCCAAATCCGGCTTCACCCCAGAAGAAATTCCCGGAATTCTGGCAGAAATTTCTAAATTTTCCGCCGTCAGAGTCCGCGGTTTAATGGCAATTCCGCCAATTTGCGCCGTCCCAAGCGAAAATCGGCCATATTTTGAGAGAATGAAGCAGCTTTTTGTTGACAATAGCGTGAAAAAATACGATAATGTATATATGGATTTTCTGTCCATGGGTATGTCGGGCGATTATCAGGAAGCAATCGCCTGCGGCGCAAACATGGTCAGAGTCGGCAGCGCCATTTTCGGCGCCCGCATCTATAAATAGCAAAACTTACTGGAGGCAAAACCATGGGCTTCATGGACCAACTGCGTAAGCTTACACAACCATATGATGACGAGGACGATTTCTTTGAGGATTCTGATACCAGCCTTAAGCAGGTTGCTCAGAGTGCTCAGCCCAGTTCTATACAGGAGAAGTTTGAGAGTGCCTTTGCAGACGAGCAGATTTCCGAGCCTGAACCGGCAGTGAAAAAGCCCGGCAAAGCTCCCGGAGAGGGCAGCCTGTTCGGCGGCTTTAATCATAAGCGCACCGCAAAGCCTAAAACTTCCCACAGAGAAAAGGTCGTCAACTTCGGCGGAAACGACACTCAGGTTATTCTGTTCAGCCCCAAATCCTTCGAGGAGGCCGGCGAGCTTTTAAACCATCTTAACCAGAACCGTTCCGTCGTTATGACTCTTGAGGGTCTGCCTACGGATACTGCCCGCAGGCTTTTGGATTTTCTGTCCGGTATAACCTTTGCCTTACAGGGTAAAATTACTCCCGTATCAGGAAAGACATATTTCATCACCCCTCAGAATGTGGACATACTGGCATCTCAGGGTCAGCAGCCTGAAAGTGATGAGCAGTACTTTTAAAGAAACAAATATTGAAAGGTGGATAAATATATGATTACCGCTCAGGATATTCGCGAAAAAACTTTTGAAAAGTCTAAGTTCGGCGGCTATGACATGGCCTCTGTTGACGATTTTCTTGAGGAACTGGCAGACGATATAACCGCCTCCCAGAAAGAAAACGCCGTTTTAAAGAGCAAAATGAAGGTGCTCGTTGATAAGATAGAGGAGTACAGAGCTAATGAAGACGCTCTGAACCTTGCTGTTATCTCCGCTCAGAAGCTGGCTGTACAGATAGAGGCTGATGCAAGAAAGCGCGTTGCCGCAATGCTGGCTGACGCTGACAGACAGGTTAAGGCAAGAGTAGGCTCTATCGAGGAAGAGACTATTCGTCAGGAAAAGCGCCTGCAGGATGCAAAGGCTGCTACCGCCAAGTTCATAGACGGTATGCGCGCCATGTGCAACACCCAGCTTAAGAATCTGGACGCTATCAGCAGCGGTATCTATACCCAGTCCGAGGCTCCCAAGGCCGAAGCCGCTCCCGCTCCCAAGGCTGAAGCAGCACCTCAGGAGGACATCAGCATTGAGTTTCCCCCTGTAAATGAGGCCAAGCCCAATGTTAAGGCCCAGAAGGACTTTAACAATACCCAGCCTTTCTCTTTCTGAGGCTGAAAATATGATTACTCCGGGGCGGGCGCGGATGCGTGCGCCCCGCTGTTTGATATATCGGCAGCATATTACCGCCGTTGTTTTACAACCGATTACGGTCGTATCGCCGTGTTTTCCATAGAAATTAGAAGATAAACAGGAGATATTCATTATGTCACAGGATTTCAACACCACATTGAACCTTCCGAAAACTGACTTCCCCATGCGTGCAGGTCTCCCCAAGAGAGAGCCCGACATGCTCAAAGAGTGGGAAGATATGGACTTATACCATGAGCTTCTGAAGAAAAACGAGGGCTGCCCCCGCTTTGCTCTTCACGACGGCCCTCCCTTCTCTAACGGTAACATACACATGGGTCACGCCCTTAATAAGACCATTAAGGACTTCATAATCCGTTCCTACGCCATGCGCGGTTACTACACTCCCTACGTTCCCGGCTGGGATAACCACGGTATGCCTATCGAGAGCGCCATCATCAAGGAGCAGAAGCTTAACCACAAGGCCATGTCCATTCCCGATTTCAGAAACGCCTGCCAGCAGTATGCCGAAAAGTATATTGACAAGCAGCGCGAAGGATTCAAGCGTCTGGGCGTTCTGGGTGACTGGGACAACCCCTACAAGACCATGAACAAGAGCTTTGAGGCTGAAGAAATCCGCATCTTCGGTAAGATGTACAAGAACGGACATATCTACAAGGGTCTTAAGCCCGTTTACTGGTGCCCCAAGGACGAAACCGCTCTTGCAGAGGCTGAGATTGAGTATCAGGACGACCCCTGCACCACCGTTTACGTCAAGTTCCCCATGCACGACGACCTTGGAAAGCTCTCTCACCTTGACCACAGCAAGCTTTTCTTCGTCATTTGGACTACTACCATCTGGACTCTCCCCGGCAACATGGGTATTGCCCTGCATCCCCGCGAGAGCTACGCTGTTGTAAAGGCTCCCAACGGTGAGATATACATCATGGCCGAGGCTCTGGTTGAGAAGGTCATGAAGGTAGGCGGAATTGAAAATTACGAGATTATCGAGACTCATCCCGGTAACTTCTTCGAAAATATGCTGGCAGATCATCCCTTCCTGCCCAAGACCTCCCGTCTGCTCCTTGCAGAGTACGTCACCATGGATTCCGGTACAGGCTGTGTTCACACCGCTCCGGGCTTTGGTGCCGACGACTATCAGACCTGCCTGCGCTACGGCATGGACATGGTTGTTCCTGTTGACGATCAGGGCCGCCACACCGACTATGCAGGTAAGTACGCCGGTCTTAAAACCGAGGAATCCAACCCCATTATCTTAAACGATATGAAAGAGAGCGGTGCCCTCTTTGCTTCTGAGGAAATAGTACATAGCTATCCTCACTGCTGGCGCTGCAAGCACCCCATTATCTTCCGTGCAACTCCTCAGTGGTTCTGCTCTGTTGAGTCCTTCAAGGAAGACGCAGTTAAGGCCTGCGACGATGTTCGCTGGCTGCCCGCATGGGGTAAGGACAGAATGGCCGCAATGATCCGTGAGCGCAACGACTGGTGCATCTCCCGTCAGCGCCGCTGGGGTCTGCCTATCCCCGTATTCTACTGCGATGACTGCAAAAAGCCTATCTGCACCGACGAAACCATCGAAGCCGTCGCTTCTCTCTTTGAGGAAAAAGGCTCCAACGCATGGTTCGAGATGGAAGCAGAGGATATTCTGCCCAAGGCCTTCAAGTGCCCCCACTGCGGCGGTATCCACTTCACCAAGGAAGTTGACACTCTGGACGGCTGGTTTGACTCCGGTTCCACCCACATTGCTTCCATGAAGCGTGATCAGGGCTTCTGGCCCGCCGACATGTACATGGAGGGCGGCGACCAGTACAGAGGCTGGTTCCAGTCTTCTCTGCTTGTTGCAGTCGGCTCCACCGGTGTGGCTCAGGCTCCTTACAAACAGTGCCTCACCCACGGCTGGACCGTTGACGGTGAAGGCCGTGCAATGCACAAGAGCCTTGGCAACGGCGTTGATCCTGCCGACATCATCAAGGAATTCGGCGCTGACATGGTTCGTCTCTGGGCCGGTTCCGCTGACTACCACGTAGATGTCCGCTGCTCCAAGAAGATTTTCCAGCAGCTGAGCCAGAACTACCTGAAGTTCCGTAACACTGCCCGTTACTGCCTGGGTAACCTGAACGGCTTTGATCCCAACGAGCTTGTAAAGCCCGAGGATATGATGGAGCTTGACCGCTGGGCTATCACCAAGCTCAACCAGCTTATTGAGAAGGTCATGAAGGCCTACGACAACTACGAATTCCACACCGTTTCCCACGCTGTTAACGATTTCTGTGTTGTTGAGCTTTCCAGCTTCTACCTTGATATTATCAAAGACCGTCTGTACTGCGAAAACGGCCTTAAGCGCCGCAGCGCTCAGACTGCTCTCTACCTCATCCTTGACAGCATGGCTAAGATGTTCGCTCCTATCCTCGCTTTCACCTGCGATGAGATCTGGAAGGCAATGCCCCACCGTGAGGGTGACGATGTGAGAAATATCGTCCTCAACCGCATGAACTCCACCTTTGACAGCTATGCTCTCTCTGAGGAAACCATGGCAAAGTGGGACACCCTTATTGAGCTGCGTGACGATGTAAACGCGGTTCTTGAAAATGCCCGTGCCAACAAGCGTATCGGTAAGGCTCTTGAAGCTTCCGTTGTCCTCTATGCAGGCGACGACGAGGCAAAGGCCGCTGTTAAGACTGTTGAAGATATGAACCTTGCAGAGCTGTTCATCGTTTCCAACTGCTCTATCGTTGACGCTGAGCCTAAGTTCGATGACGCTGTCTGCGGCAAGGGTGCAAATCTCCCCGGCCTCTCCATTTCCGTTTTCGAGGCTCCCGGTGTAAAGTGCCCCCGCTGCTGGATGCACTCCGAGCATGCAGACCCCGAAACCGGTCTCTGCCCCCGCTGCGCTGCAGCTCTTGCAGAGCTTTGATTTAAAAATTAAACAGAGGAGAACTTTCTCCTCTGTTTATATTCAGTTTAAACCGCAATTCACGCGCCGCATTTTTACTGCGGCAGATAGGAGAGAGAAATGCTTTACGCAATAGTTGCTCTTTTAGTCATCATCGCTGACCAGTGGGTTAAATACTGGGTCTCCATGTCCATTTCCATGGCATCCACCGGAGAACCCCTTATCCCCGGTATCCTCAGCCTTGTAAACCTTCAGAATGACGGCTGCGCTTTCAGTCTTTTAAGCGGCGGCGGTGCACGTATCTACTTTATAATTCTGACCGGCGTCTTTACGGTTGCCGTCATAATTGCACTGGCTACCCGCTTTATTTCCGGACCTGTCAGCCGCTGGAGCATAGTTCTTGTCACCGCCGGCGGTCTCTCAAACTGCATTGACCGTGTAATTTACGGCTATGTACAGGATATGTTCAAGCTTGAGCTGTTTAACTTCCCTGTTTTCAACGTGGCTGATATTTTCATCACCGTTTGCTGCATTATTTTCGTCCTTGCCATTATCTTTGAGAAAACTCCCAAGGATGAATATGACGACGAATTTGCAGATGAAGATGACGAGGAAGAGGACAGACCCAAACGCAAGTCCAAAAAGCAGCTTGCTGCAGCCGAAGGCGAGATTGAAGCTCCTGCAAAGCCTCTGAAGGGCAAGAAGAAAGCACAGGATCAGTACGACCAGTACAAGGCCGCAAGAGCTGCCCGTCCTGCCGCTCCCGCTCCTCAGCCTCAGCGCAGACCCAAGCAGACTCCCGACGGTTCCGATCCCTTTGCAGAGTGGGAGAAGGCCAGTGCCAAGGTAGAAGCTCAGCAGAAGAACACTTATGCCGCAAGAGCTACCGGTGTTGCTCCTTCCAGCTACACCAGACCTCAGGCCCGCTATAACGCACCTGCTCAGAGCGCAGCAAGACCCGCTGCTCCCAGACCTGCTCGTCCTGTAAGACCTGCTGCTCCCGCAGCTCCTCAGGCACCCATTGCTCCTCAGGCTCCCGTAAGACCTCAGATGCCTGTTGAACCTGTACAGCCTGTTCAGAGCGCTCCCGTTCAGCCCCGTCCTCAGGAAAAGGCTCCTGCTGATAACGGATTGGACTTCAATCTGGACGATATACTCAACGAGTTCAAATAAAACAATATGGATGAAAATATTCTTTTCATCACAGCCAAGGAGGGCGGAGACAGGATCGACGCTCTCCTTGCCTGTAATATAGAGGGTTTATCCCGAAGCGCCGCCCAGAAGCTCATTGAAAACGGAGCTGTTACCATGGGCGGGGCAAAAATTAAGAAAAATTACAAGTGTTCTGCCGGTGACAGCTTTGAAGTAATTATGCCGGAGCTTTCCGAGCATCATCCCTTCCCCGAAAATATCCCCCTTGATATTGTGTATGAGGATGATGATCTACTTGTTATAAATAAGCCTCGGGGTATGGTGGTTCATCAGGCCCCCGGTCATTACGAAGGAACTCTTGTAAACGCACTTTTATACCACTGTAACGGAAAGCTTTCCACAATAGGCGGTGAGGACAGACCCGGTATTGTCCACCGAATTGACAAGGACACCTCCGGACTTATAATTGCCGCTAAAAATGATTTTGCCCATGAAAAGCTCTCTGCCCAGCTTGCAGACCACAGCCTTTCAAGAACCTATGAGGCCGTTGTCCGCGGCAACATGAAAGAGAATTCCGGTATGGTGGATAAGCCCATAGGCCGTCATCCCGTGGACAGAAAGAGAATGGCTGTCACAGATATTCACTCCCGCCCCGCTGTTACATACTGGGAGCTGATTGCAAATTACAAGGGTTACAGCCACATCCGCTGCCGGCTTAAAACCGGCCGCACACATCAGATAAGGGTACACATGGCAAGCCTTAATCATCCCCTTTTAGGTGATTATACTTACGGTTCACCGTCACCGGAAAAAGGACTTGAAGGGCAGTGCCTACACGCAAGAGAGCTTAGATTTGTTCACCCCAGAAGCGGTGAACTTGTAGAGCTTCAATGTCCCCTACCCCAGTATTTTAATGATGTACTTTCAAAGCTGGGTCCTCAGCTCTGATAAAGGAGGAAATTATGAACGCAGGTAAAATTGCCGGTATTTTGGCTCTCGCCTTGCTTATAATAGGCGCTATCACTTTAGTTATAAAACTTATATCAGGGGCTGTGGGAATTATCGGCGGATTTTTCAATCTAATTCTCGGCCTTGTTGTAATAATAGCGCTCATCGTCATAGTAATATGGATGTTCAGCTATGCAAAAAAGAATAAATAGCCTGTAAAAGCCGGAATGTAAATTCATTCCGGCTTTTAATAATTTCTGTCGTCATTTAACAGAAAAAACTTTTTGTTAAATTATTTTTCCCTGCCCTGCAATAACTGTGGTATAATACAATAAAAACAAATTTTGAAGGTGAAAAAATGAAAAAGAGAACCGTATTACTTTGCATACTGGCAGCTCTTGTTCTGTGCCTGTCTTTATGCGCCTGCGGGAAAGCAGACTCCCCCGCTTCTGCACCCGCCCCCACGGAGGAAGCGGAACCCACACCTACACCCGAACCAACCCCTACGCCGACTCCTACCCCCAGCCCCTATATTGAGCCTGAACTTACTCCTGCCGGAACCGTTTTATTTGACGGAAAAGAACTTCCCAGCGGCTCCTTCACTCAGGACGGTATAAGATATGTAAAGCTTTCCGAGGCATTGGATGCAATCGGCGCGCCGCTTACACACGAGGACAAAAGCGAGGTCTTTGAATTTGACTGGCGTCTGGGTCACGCAACTTTAAACGCCTCCTCCGCCGCAGTTAATTATCTCGGCGCTGATGTGGACATGGCGGCCCCTGCCATTCACTGCTCTGAGCAGAATGATCTGTACGTACCTGTTGAAAGCTTTTGTAATGCCGTTCAGATAGGTTACTTCTATGATGAGGAATTTGATACCATTTACTGCACCCCCGCAAGCGGTGCATGGACTCTGCCCGAAGGCTATGACGTGCCGGTTCTGAGATACCATATCATTGACTGGCCACCCTCCCCTGACGCAAACATGATTGTCCATCCCGAAAGCTTTGAAAAGCAGCTCCAGTATCTCAATGATAACGGTTATACCACCATTTTCTTTGAGGATTTATGGAATATCGAAAATATAGAAAAGCCGGTTATTATCACTTTCGATGACGGATACGCCGATAACTATTCATACATGTATCCTATCCTTGAAAAATATAACTGCAAAGCTACAATTTTTGTTATTACCAGCACTCTCCTTGATGAACCTCATATGCACATGAGTGCTCCTCAGGCAAAGGAGCTGAGCGAAACCGGTCTTGTTTCCATTCAGAGCCACTGCGTAAATCACGACCCCACCCTCAGCGCAAAATCCCGTGAGGAGCAGCAGCATGAGCTTGAGGATTCTAAGCTCTTTATAACCCGCCTCACCGGCAAAGAGCCTATGGTTGTAAGCTATCCCTGCGGAGATGCAAATGATGATACTCTGGATCTTACAAAAGAGTTTTACCGCTTCGGTCTTAAAACCTTCTATCCTGATTACTACACATATAATACCGGCGACGATCCTACTCTTATTTACCGCTACTTTGTGCAGCAGAATACAAGCGTAGATACTATCGCAGACTGGCTTAACTATCACAACGAAGGCGCATTAAACTATAAAGGAGAATGAAGATGAAAAAAGCTTTAATCTTGGTTTTATGTCTGGCTTTATGCCTGACCATGTTCGGCTGCGGCGCAAAAGATAAAATGCCCGCAGGAGACGAAAAAGCCCCCGCTAAAGAAGTTGAAACCTCTGAAGCACCTGAACCCACCCCTACTCCGGAACCTACTCCCAGCCCCTACGTTGAGCCTGAGCTTACCGCCGCAGGCGCCGTTCTTTTCGACGGCAACGAACTGCCCAGCGCTTCATTCACTCAGGACGGCGTAAGATATGTAAAACTTTCCGAAGCTGTTGAGGCAATCGGAGCACAGCTTGAGCATGAGGACAAAAGCGAGGTATTTGAATTTGACTGGCGTCTGGGCCGTGTAACCCTTACAGCCGGTGATACCGCTGTAAACTATCTTGGCAGCGATATGGATATGGCAGCCCCTGCTATTCACTGCTCCGCCCAGAATGACCTGTATGTGCCTGTGGAGTCCTTCTGCGAGGCTGTACAGATAGGTTACCTTTATGATGAAGAATTTGACACCATCTACTGCACTCCTGCCAGCGGCAGCTGGGAGCTTCCCGAAGGCTACGATGTTCCTATTCTTATGTACCACTGCATAGACTGGTCCCCCAATCCCAATGCAAACCTTATGGTAGACCCTCCTACTTTTGAAAAACAGCTCCAGTACCTTAATGAAAACGGCTATACCACAATCTTCTTTGAGGATCTGTGGAATATAGAAAACATCGAAAAGCCCGTTATAATCACCGCTGATGACGGTTACCAGGATAACTTTCTCTACATGCTGCCCCTCCTTGAGCAGTATCAGTGCAAGGCAACCGTGTTTATTGTCTGTGACCTGATGGGCGAAGCTCCTGCACTTCATATGAGCGCTGAGCAGGCAAAACAGCTGGGTGAATCCCCGTACGTTTCCATCCAGAGCCATACTGTAAGCCACACCAATATGGATGTACTTTCCTACGAGTCACAGCAGCAGGAAATGGCAGATTCAAAGCTCTATATAACCAGACTTACCGGTAAAGAGCCTATGACTCTCTGCTACCCCTCAGGCTGCGAAAATGCAGATACTCAGACACTTCTGCATGATTATTACAGATTCGGCGTAAAGATGTTCAGAGAGTATGGCAGCCTGGATAATACCTATAATACCAGCGATGATTCAGGTCTTGTCTATCGTTTCTTTGTAGAAAAGCAGACACCTCTCAGCGCATTCGGTGAATGGGTTGCCCACAGAAATGATGGCGCTAAGAATCCTATTGCTGAAGCCGCTCCCACAGATGCTGCTCCCGCAGAGTAATACATTATAATAAACAAAAATAAAATGAGCAT
>JAHHRQ010000050.1 GCA_020025715.1 Oscillospiraceae bacterium
CCCCTGCCTTTTCCGCTTTTCTCCCAGAAGCCGTCGAAGTTTCTCTCCGGCTTTTCGGAAATCTCAGCCATAGCCCGCCGGATAACCACACCGTCAGCGGGAATACGTTCCTGCAAAAGCAGATTGTGGGCGTTCATTTCACTATTTGACATGAAGCGGCGGGAAATACTGCTGTCGCACAGGGCATTTGCACAGGAACAGATGCTCATGCCTATATGGTGGGCCATGTAGCAGCGCACCTTTTCACCATTATCTCTGCGGCAGCGGGAGGGGGTGAAGTCCAGAGCCTCCATAAAGCCGAAGCGGCCAACAGCTCCGAAGTCTGCAAGCTTACGGAGATTTTTAACGCTTCCGGCAGGGTCGGCACGGAGTGCCAGAAAGCTGCTGTACGGTGAAACAACCATGTCTTTGTCCTGCCCGCGCTTTAAAGCCAGAGCGCCGCAGCCGCTGGCTTTGTAGCGGTAATTGAGAGCGCTGTCCAGAGAATAGAAAGCACTTTCAGATATGCCCCATGGCTTTCCCGCAAACACTCTGTGTTTCTGGACGTAAAGACAGAAGCGGGAGCTTTCATATAAAAGACTGCCTCGGTATATGGGGAGAAAAATCTCCGGCATCAGGTATTCAAACATTGTGCCTGTCCAGCTTGCAAGACCACGGTAGCCGTCCTTCTGGAGCTGTGCTCTGCTCAGTCTGCGCCAGTGCTTTACCGGCACATCGCCTTTTGAAACGGCAATGTAGCTTGTAAGCAGAGCCTCGCTTGCCATAAGGTCATACCAGCCACCCGCGCCGTGGTCTGCTTTCGTGTCATAGCAGATATAGAAAAGCCCGCGGGCGGGGTCATAGAGAGGCTTAAAGTCCATGCCTGCCATAATGGCTGCAACTCTCTCAGAGAGAGCCTTTTCACCCATTTCCAGCAGTGCTTCACGGACAGTCACGAGACAGGCGTAAAGGTTGCCGCTGTCAACGGTGGAAATAAAGGGCGGCTCCATAACGGAAAGGGTGTGGGTGTCGTACCAGTTATAAAACTGACCGTTAAATTTGGGCAGCTTTTCAAGAGCTGTGACCACTTTTTCTATATGCTCGATTGCATCCTCAGGTGAAATTATCTCCATGTCCATGGCGGCAATGGATGAGCACATGGCAAGGCCTATATTGGTTGGAGAGGTTCTGTGAGCAATACCGACAGGGGGCTGCTCCTGAAAGTTATCCGGCGGGAGGAAATTATCGTACTCTGTGGAAAACTCCTGAAAGTAGAGATAATTTTTCTTTGCCGCCTCAATGAGAAACTTCCTGTCAGCACCGGAAAGGCTTTTGGGCTTATAGGCGGGAAGTCCCAGCGCGTAGGCGCAGAGAGGGGAGAGCAGCCACATAAGACCTGCGGATTTTCCGATTATTGCCGGGGAAAAGAACAGAAGCAGCAGACCGGAAACAATAGAAAACCACATGGCTTTTATATAGCTTAATACGCCCTTGTCGCTTTTTTCGCTCTGCGCCGCAGTCTGCCACTGTAAAAGATTTTTACCGCTGACCACCATGCGCCACAGGGAGAGGAAAATGGCGGAAAAGCTTACGAAAGCTTCAAAGGGCAGCAGCCACAGCCGCATGAAGCAGGAAACTATTGCGCCGCCTACGCCGCTTAAAATGCGGGTGTATCTGCGAAGCCGGACTTTTTCCCGATTTCTCAGTCCCTCTTCCGCAAAGGACAGAAACAGTCGGCTGAGCAGTGCCAGAAGTGCCGCCCATGCGGACAGCACCAGTCCGTTTTCGGGGAAAAAGAAGCCTAAAATAATAGCGAGAAATGTCATGGGAGAGACAAAGGCTCTCCTCACCGAATCAAAAAGCCGCCAGCGCTCTATTGCGGGAAGCTCTGAATGAAAAATCCACGGGATGTTCTGAATATCGCCCCTTATCCAGCGGTGAAGCCGTTTAAAATAGCTTAAAGGCTTGGCGGGGAAGGAGTCGGAAAACTCCCGGTCACCCAGAAAACCGCCCCGAAGATATGCACCCTCAATGGCGTCATGGGAAAGTATGCGGCCTTCGGGAAGTCTTGCACTGAGACAGTAATCCAGCGCCTCAGCGTCAATTATGCCTTTGCCTGCAAAGCCGCCGCTGCCGAATGCGTCCATGCACAGCTCACCGCAGAGACCGCCGTAGGGGTCGGTTCCGCCGGGACCTGCAAAAATAAGAGAAAAGTCGGTAGCATTTGCGCTTTGAAGCTCGGTGGATATGCGGGGCTGAATGATGCCGCAGCCTCGCTTTACAATGCCTGCTTTCCTGTCAATTACCGCTTTATTCAGCGGGTGGAGCATTGCACCCCGAAGCTCATCCAAGCTTTCGGGGTAAACCTTTGTGTCGCTGTCCAGAGTTACAATATATTTAACGCCTGAGAGCAGATCAGGCTCTCCGCAGATTTGAAGCTCAGATTTTTTACCGTTTAAAAGGGCGGCAAGAGCCATAATTGCCCCCCGTTTTCTTTCGTGACCTGAGTAATTATTTCCGTCAAAGTGCCGCTCTCTGGTGAAAAGATAGAATTTCCCGCCGTATTTCATGTTGAGCGCTTTAACGGCAGTTCGGGCGGCATTTATAATTTCGCTGTCCTCGGGCATTTCCTTTTCCGGGGCTTCCGGCAGGTCTGCAAGGAGGCCGAAGAAAAAGCCGTTTTTATTCCGGCATGAGTGGTAAAGCTCTTCAAGCCTGCCGCAAAGGCGTTTTGCGGACTCAACATCAGTTAAAAGAACGGAAATAACACAAATTGTTCCATCCTCTGCGCCTGATAATTCGCTGTCCATTCTGGGCATACGTTTTGGCTTTACAAGGTGGAGAAGAATGAAGTCACCTATGCTCTTTATAAGCTCGGAAACCGGCAGCAGCAAAAGGAGAGCCGCCCAAAAGCTTTTAAAAATAATTGCAGGAATAAGGGAGAAAAGCAGGCTCAGAGTAATATTCAGCAGTATATACCACGCAGCTCCGCCGCTCTTTTTCTCCGGAAACAGCAGAAAGCCCACATGCTCGCCGTTTTTTTCAGCCTTTTCCATAAGCTTCCGGGCGCAGATGTGTTCCTCAATGCCCTCTTTTCGTGCAAGCTCCTCCAGCTTATTTAAGTAGGAAAGCTTTGTGTCATGGTCCATGCGGGGATAAATGCCGGTAGGGTCGGCAGAAAAAATCTCGTTTATAACATCGCAGGAATTTATAAGGGCTTCAAGGTCGATAACGGATAAAAGCCGGAGACTTGTAAAAAGCTTTTCCATTGCCGAGGTACATTCCTCTCCCTGACTTCCGTACTGCATATCGGCGCAGGTTTTTGCAATGGCTGAAATTATCTCCGCCTTTAATGCGTCGGGGAAAAGGCACAGCTCAGAGCGGGAGAGAACGTTTACAGACTGAAAGCCCCTTAAAAACAGGCGGCACCGCTCCTCGGTAATTTCTCCCTGACCCGATGCCAGCAGAGAGCGGCAGAGAGCAAAAATCAAGGTGCCGCCGCCGGAGCGGCGCAGACGCTTTGCACGGGTAATGGCTCTGAAAGCGCAGAGATACTCCCGCTGCACCATGTAGAAGTTATCTAAAAGCCACTCCCAGTGAGCGGGAACGGAAATTATGCCCTCCGCCCGCTTTGAAAGGGCAGAGTTTGCCTCTTTTATAACTGCCATGTCTTTCTTTAATTTCTGTGCCTCGTGTTTGCCGGATGTAAAATTTCCCGGAGTGGTGATGCGGGCGGCAGAGGCGGCGTAATTAAAAAGCCTTGAATCGGTGATGTATAGAGCAGAATTTTCGGTATCCATTTTTTCCTCCTTAAACATAAAGAGCCTATATTGACATATTTTCCCCTCACTTTCCGATAATATTCTGACAGAAAAAGAAATTTAAAAAGCTGACAAGAAAAAACACTTGACAGGGGAAAAGAAAAGTAGTATACTCCGTTAAGCTAAAACACTTGACAGGAGGGCTGAGCCGTGAACGAAAGCAGAGTTATGCAGAGCCTGCTGCTTGATTTTTACGGTGAGCTGCTCACTGAAAAGCAGAGAGAGTGCTACGATCTGCATTATAACGAAGATCTTTCCCTTTCTGAAATCGCACAGCAGGCCGGAATTTCCCGGCAGGGTGTGTGGGACAACATAAAGAGGGCTGAAGATTCCCTTAAAGATATAGAAGAAAAAACAGGTCTTGTCCGCCGCTTTCAGGAAACTAAAGAGGCGCTCATAAGACTCTCGGAAATTGTGGACAAGCTTCAAAACGAGAGCGAGGGCAAAGCAAAAGAACTTGCTTTGGAGGCAGGCAAAGAAATTGAGACTCTTTTGAGCAGAGGTTAAATATGGCGTTTGAAAGCTTATCTGAAAAACTGAATGCGGCATTTAAAAAACTCCGCGGCAAAGGCAGACTTACCGCATCTGATATTAAGGAAGCTATGCGCGAGGTGCGTATGGCTCTGCTTGAGGCGGACGTAAGCTATAAAGTTGTAAAGCAGTTTACAAAGACCGTCACCGAGAAGGCCAGCGGCTCCGAAGTTCTGGAAGCCCTGTCTCCGGCTCAGATGGTTATAAAAATCGTTAATCAGGAGCTGTGCGACCTTATGGGCGGCGAGAGCACTAAGCTCAATATAAGCTCCAAATCCCCCAGCGTTGTAATGCTGGTTGGACTTCAGGGTGCAGGTAAAACCACCAACGGCGCAAAGCTTGCCGGCTATATGAAAAAGCAGGGAAAGCGTCCTCTTCTGGCAGCCTGTGATATTTACCGCCCCGCAGCTATTAAACAGCTGGAAACAGTGGGTGCTCAGCTTGATATTCCCGTTTTCCAGATGGGACAGACCAATCCCGTGGACATTGCAAAGGCCGCTGTTGAGCACGCTAAAAAGCACGGTAACGATCTGGTATTCCTTGATACCGCCGGTCGTCTCCATATAGATGAACAGCTCATGGATGAGCTTAAAAACATCAAGGCCGCCGTTGAACCGGCAGAAATCCTGCTTGTTGTTGACGCTATGACCGGTCAGGACGCAGTTAATGCAGCCACCGCCTTTGACGAGGCGCTGGACGTTACAGGCGTTATGCTCTCAAAGCTTGACGGTGACGCCCGAGGCGGTGCAGCCCTTTCCATTAAGGCTACCACCGGTAAGCCCATTAAGTTTATAGGCGTTGGCGAAAAGCTCGACATGATTGAGCCTTTCCACCCCGACAGAATGGCATCCAGAATTCTGGGTATGGGCGACGTGTTGACCCTTATCGAAAAGGCAGAGCAGAGCTTCGACGAAAAGAAAGCTCGTGAAACTGCCGAGAGAATGAGAGCCAATAAGCTGAGCCTTGACGACTATCTGGACCAGATGGCACAGCTTCGCAGCATGGGCGATCTGGGCGATATTGCCGCCATGATCCCCGGCATGGACGCATCTGCACTTAAAGGTGCAAATGTTGATGAAAAGGCAATGGCAAGGCAGGAGGCTATTATCCGCGCCATGACCAAGGCCGAGAGAGACAACCCCAACATCTTAAACTCCAGCCGTAAAAAACGCATTGCCGCCGGTTCCGGCACATCCGTTGTGGATGTAAACCGTGTTTTAAAGCAGTTTGCAGCACTCCAGCAGATGACCAAACAGCTCAACGGCAAGAACATGAAGAAGATGCAGAAAAAGATGGGCCGCATGGGCGGCGGCTTCCCCGGTATGCCGGGTATGCCCGGAGGCTTCGGCTTCTAAACTAAGCTTACAACCGCAATAAGCGCTTGTAATATATGAAAAATAACACGGAGGTGAAAATAAAATGGTTAAAATCAGACTTCGCAGAATGGGTGCTAAGAAGGCTCCTTTCTATCGTATAGTTGTCGCTGACTCCCGTTTCCCCCACGACGGTCGTTTCATCGAGGAGATCGGTTCCTACGATCCCAATGCAGACAGCAATAAGCTGAATGTAAACATGGAGCGCGCACAGTACTGGATTTCCAAGGGCGCTCAGCCTACCGAGACAGTCCGCGGCCTGCTGAAAAAGGCCGAGGCCTAATAAGGAGTTTCTACCGGCATGAAAGAACTTTTGACCTACATTGTACAGAGCCTTGTTGATAATCCCGACGAGGTTTCTGTGACCGAGCACAAGGCCGACGGCGAGACCGTTTTTGAGGTTCGGGTTGCTGACGGCGATATGGGCAAGGTCATAGGCCGGCAGGGCAGGATCGTAAAACAGATCCGTATACTCATGCGGGCCGTTGCCCAGAGAAAGGGCAAAAAGGTTTCAGTTGAGATTCTGGACTGAGATTTTTATGTATGAATGAAACAGAGGTTTTTGCCTCTGTTTTTTTCATATCCAAATTAGATTTTACATATACTGAATATACATTTTGTGGAATAATTCTTGTCTAACCTGCAAAGATATAGTATACTAAACTAAAGCTAATCCGAAAAATTTCTTACAGGGAGGCATAATATGAAAACGCTGAAAAAAGTCCTTGCCATCACTCTCGCACTGACCCTCGTGCTGTGCCTGAGTGGCTGCGGCTCCTTCGAGAGAAGCATAATGAAGGGCGCAAAGAAAATGCAGGAGCTTAACAGCCTGCACATGGATCTTACCTTGGACATGAGCCTTAATGTGGGGATTATGGGCGAAAATATGGATATGGATCTGAAAGCCACAAATTCCGCCGATATTCAGACCTCACCCAAAAAGCTCCTTATGGAGACTACTGCCGATGTTATGGGCGAGAAGCAGACCATTTACATCTATGTTGAGCAGAACGGCGACACATTCACCGCTGCTGCTTCTCCGGACGGAAACTACTGGGAAAGCGCTGATGACATAGAGATTGATGCTTCTGCGGCTGAGGGACTTATTGACCCCAAGGCAGGCATTGCTCTGCTTGCAAAATACGCTTCCAGCTTTGAAAAGGTAAGTGCCGAGAACGTTGTGGGATATGATACCGTCCGCTATGACGGCGTTATTACCAGCGACGATTTTAAGGAGCTTTTCGCTCTGGTGGATATTGCCCAGCTTGCAGGAGCAGATGTTGATCTCACCGAGGAGGAAATGGCTCAGATAAAAGAGGCTCTGAAAGGCCCCTTTAATGTGCCCTGCTCAATCTGGCTTGATGGCAAGACCGGCATGATTATCCGCTATGATATTGACCTTACCGAAATGATAGGCTCAATAATCGAAACCATGCTTGCACAGGAACTGGTTGGCACCGAGGCGGAGGAGCTTGGACTTGAAATAAAAGTTAATAACATGAAGCTCAGCACTGTTCTGTCACAGTTTGATGCTGTTGAGGAAATTGCAAGACCTGAGTTCTAAACTATAATTAAAAGAGCCGCCCGCAGGGGCGGCTCTTTCCTTTTTGCAGTTGGCCTAAAAAACTTTCACAAGTGCTTGACAATCTCCTTTTACCGGAATAAACTGCAAACAAGTTAGAGACAACAAACTGACAGAAAGGATAATAAAAATGGCATCCAAAGTATCTTATAAAAAACTCGTTCTGCTTCTGCTCTGCGGCATTGCAGGCTGCATATTTATGGGCGGCAGTGACTATCTGATGATATACGGCAATACGGCTTTTGAGGGGGAACTGGCGTGGCTTACATTGGGCGCGGCGGAAATTCCCGCAGGGAGAAATGCACTGGCTCTGGCAATGGCCTTTCCGGCGGTTATATTTTATGCCCTTGGGCTTCTGGCAGTCCGCTTTTTCATAAATGAGGAAAAAGACAGAAAAAACTATTCCGTACTTACTGTTATCGGCATGACTCCGTGGCTGTGCCTGCACCTTTTCTATATTATGATACTGTTCGCCTTTGGCTTTTTAATGCAGAGAGGGGACAGCGAAACGGCATATATTCTGTGCGAGGCTATGTTCGGTCAGTTTTCATGGCTTGTCATGGCAGGGGAGATTATAATGCTGCTGCCCTTTATCTACCTTATTGTACTGATGCTGAAACACCGGACGGTATTTAAAAAGGCAATGGCTCTCAATAATCCCATTTTAATTTTTGTAATTTTGAAAATCCTTACTATGCTTATGCCCGATGCGCCTTTCCGCCTTGCATTTACAAACGGTCTTATGAGCGAGGCAATGCTTATATGGTTTATAGTTTTTTGTTACAGCCTGCCCGAAAAAATTATTTTCTGAGGAGAGCTGAAAGAAAAACCTAAATACGGCAACCGGTTGCGGAAAAACTTCTGTATCCGCTGTCGTAGCTTACTGTTATTGCAGGGGTACGGCTGATTCAGATTTGCCGCCGCACATTGGCTGTGCGGCGGCTTTTTAACGGAAAGTACGATTTTTTAGCGTTTAAAGAACAGTTTAAACCACTTGTTAAAATCCTCGGAACATGATAAAATTATAAAGTTAAATATATATTATCGGAGAAGCGTATGAATGATAAAAAGTTTGTCCCCGCGGGACGTATTGTGAACACTCACGGCGTTCAGGGAGAAGTTAAAATAGAAGTGTGGCTGGACAGCCCCAAGTTTATGAAGAAGTTTAAAAGACTTTTTGTAGGGGAGAAAGAGTTTGAAATCCTCTCCGGCAAGGAGCATAAGGGCTTCTTTATCGCAAAGCTCAAAGGCATTGATGATATAAATGCCGCCATGCCTTTAAAAGGCAGAGATGTGCAGGTTCTCCGTGAAGAGGCAAAGCTCCCCGAGGGCAGCTTCTTTATTCAGGATATTATGGGTGCAAAGGTAGTCACCATGGATGGTGAGGAGATCGGCGTATTAAAGGACGTTATGGAGACTCCCGCTTCACTTATCTATATAGTTCAGGGTGATACCGAGCATCTTATTCCCGCCGTACCGGAATTCATTAAGGAGACCGATGCGGAAAACGGTATAATAAAAGTACAGCTTATTGAGGGAATGTAAGAATGAGAATAGATATAATGACCCTTTTCCCCGAAACTGTCAACGCGGTGCTCCATGAGAGCATTATAGGCAGAGCCGCGAAAAAGGGCATAATTGAGATAAACTGCGTACAGATAAGAGATTACACTGAAAATAAACAGATGCAGGTGGACGATTATCCCTACGGCGGCGGCTGGGGCTGCGTGATGATGGCTCAGCCTTTAAAATCCTGCCTTGATGACATTATGGCAAAGGCGGGGGAGAGAAAGAGCAGAGTTATATACATGTCCCCTCAGGGCAAGCCCTACACTCAGGAGACTGCAAAGCGCTTAAAGAGTGATTATGACCACCTTGTTCTGGTCTGCGGCCACTATGAGGGCATTGACGAGCGCTTTATTGAGGAGTGCGTTGACGAGGAAATCTCTTTAGGCGATTTTGTGCTCACCGGCGGCGAGATTGCAGCCATGGCAATTGCAGACTCCGTGTGCCGCATGGTGCCGGGAGTTTTGTCCGATGAGCAGTGCTACACCGGCGAGAGCCACTGGGACGGTCTGCTTGAATATCCCCAGTATACAAGGCCTGAATGTTGGGAGGGCAGGAGAGTGCCCGACGTGCTTTTAAACGGCGACCACGGCAAGGTGGAGCGTTGGAGAAGAAAGCAGCAGCTTCGCCGGACTATGGAAAAAAGACCGGATATGTTCGAGAAACTTGACCTCAGCAGCAAGGAAGATAAAACCATGCTTGATGAGATTAAGCGGGAGGAAAAAAGCTTAAAGCTGACCGAACCTCTTTCATACAGAAAGGCGGAGATTTCCGACCTGCCGGATATAGTGGAAATGGCTCAGTACGCAAAGAAAAGCCTTAAAAAGCTGGGCGCTGACCAGTGGCAGGGTGATTATCCCAACGAGAGCGACTTTGTTAAGGACATAGAGCGGGAAGAATGCTACATTATTTCCCACGGTGAGGAAAAGGCGGCCTTTTTCGTCCTTTCCCAGAGACCGGATGAATGTTACGAGCATATTACAGACGGCAAGTGGTCATCTGGTATTCCTTACTGCGTTGCCCACAGGGCGGCAATAGCAAAAAAATACAGAGGCAGCGGCATTTCCCACTACCTTATGGACTGCGCCGAGGAGCTTACAAGACTTGCGGGCAGACGGGCAATCAGAGCCGATACACACAGAAAAAACAAACCCATGAAAGCTCTTTTAAAGGAGCATGGTTACAGATACAGGGGCAACGTGGAGGTAGATACCAGTCCCGGCCACGACTGCGCCCGACAGGCATACGAAAAGATACTTAAAAAATCAGGAGGAGAAAAATGAATTCAGGAGACAGTCAGAAGTTTTTCAGAAGCGCCGTTGTGTGGACAGTAATTTCAGTCATTGCACTGCTGCTGCTTTTTATCGCACAGGGGCCTTTGCTCGGCAAAATCTGCGGCCTTACCTTAGTAGGCTTCTGCCTGGCGGGTCAGTGGCTCAGATACCTGAAATCCAAGAAGTAATATGGAACTTACAAACATAAATGAAATAAACGGCCTGCTGCTGAGACACGGCTTCAGATTTTCAAAATCCATGGGCCAGAACTTCCTCACCGCCCGCTGGGTTCCCCAGCAGATAGCAGAGGAGGCCGGAATTGATGAAAACACCGGAGTTCTTGAAGTAGGCCCCGGTATCGGCTGCCTTACAGCCGAGCTTTCCGATAACGCGGGAAAGGTGGTTTCCGTAGAGCTTGATAAGCGCTTGAAGCCGGTGCTTGCCGAGACTCTTGAGGGCAGAGACAATGTGGAAATCATCTTCGGAGACGTGCTGAAATTAAACCTCCGTGAGCTGGTTGAAGAAAAATTTCAGGGCCTTACTCCGGCGGTATGCGCAAATCTGCCATATAATGTTACCACCCCTCTTATAACCGCTTTTATAGATGCGGGATGCTTTGAAACCGTTACCGTAATGATACAGCGTGAGGTAGCGAGACGCATCTGCGCCGAGGCAGGTACCGCAGATTACGGCGCTTTTGGCATATTTGTCAATTATTACATGGAACCGGAGCTTTTATTCGATGTCCCGCCCTCCTGCTTCGTTCCCCAGCCAAAGGTCACATCATCCGTCATTAGACTTAAAAAACGGGAAAAACCCCCTGTAAATGTTAAAGATGAGGCACTTTTATTCAAGGTTGTGAGAGCTGCTTTCAACCAGAGAAGAAAAACTTTAGTAAATGCTCTCAGCTCTGCTTTCGGCAATTTGACTAAAGAACAGCTGATAAATTTGGTGGAAAAGTCAGGATTTGATGCAAGAATTCGTGGTGACAACCTGGATATTGTTAGTTTTGCAAAAATTTCTGACGAAATATATGCGTTAAATTCGTCGGATTTGTGAGTAAAGTGTATTGATTAAAATGCCATGTTTGTGGTAATCTAAGCGTAAGACCTAGAGATAAAATCAGTAAAAAATTTTATATTTATAGAAAGGACGAAAACAATGAGCAAAAAGTATGTTTACCTGTTTTCAGAAGGCAACGCCTCCATGCGTGAGCTTCTCGGCGGCAAAGGTGCTAACCTGGCTGAGATGACCAACATCGGCCTGCCTGTTCCCCAGGGCTTCACTATCACCACAGAGGCTTGCACTCAGTACTATGAGGACGGCCGTCAGATAAACGACGAAATCATGGACGAGATCATGAAGAACGTTGAGATCATGGAGCAGATCAACGGCAAGAAGTTCGGCGATCTCAATAACCCCATGCTCGTCTCCGTTCGTTCCGGCGCACGTGCTTCCATGCCCGGTATGATGGATACTATCCTGAACCTCGGTCTTAACGACGATGTTGTTGCCGCTATGATCGCCGGCAACCCCGACCCCAAATTTGAGCGCTTTGTTTACGACTCTTACCGCCGCTTCATCCAGATGTTCTCCGACGTTGTTATGGAAGTCGGCAAGAAGTACTTCGAGGAGCTCATCGACAAGATGAAAGAGGAAAAGGGCGCAAAGTCCGACCTGGATCTTACCGCTGCTGACCTCAAAGAGCTTGCTCGTGAGTTCAAGGAAGAGTACAAGAAGCAGATCGGTGAGGACTTCCCCTCCGACCCCAAGGTTCAGCTCTACGAAGCTATCAGAGCCGTATTCCGTTCCTGGGACAACCCCAGAGCCAACGTATACCGTCGTGACAATGAGATCCCCTACTCTTGGGGTACCGCTGTCAACGTTATGCCCATGGTATTCGGTAACCTGAACGACAACTCCGGTACCGGTGTTGCATTCACCCGTAACCCCGCCACCGGCGAGAAGGTTCTCTTCGGTGAGTTCCTTGTCAACGCACAGGGCGAGGACGTTGTTGCAGGTGTCCGCACTCCTATGCCTATCTCCCAGATGGCAGAGCAGTTCCCCGAAGCATTCGCTCAGTTCCAGCAGGTCTGCAAGACCCTTGAGAACCACTACCGCGACATGCAGGATATGGAGTTCACCGTTGAAAACGGCAAGCTCTACATGCTCCAGACCCGTAACGGTAAGCGTACCGCTCAGGCCGCTCTCAAGATCGCATGCGATCTGGTTGACGAGGGCATGATTGATGAGAAGCAGGCAGTTCTGATGATCGACCCCAGAACTCTGGATACTCTGCTTCACCCCCAGTTTGATGAAAAAGCTCTGAAGGCTGCTACCCCCATCGGTAAGGGCCTGGGCGCTTCCCCCGGCGCTGCCTGCGGTAAGGTTGTCTTCTCCGCAGAGGACGCTAAGGAGTGGAACGAGCGCAAGGAGAAAGTTGTTCTGGTTCGTCTTGAGACCAGCCCCGAGGACATCGAGGGTATGAAGGCTGCTCAGGGTATACTGACCGTCCGCGGCGGTATGACCTCTCACGCTGCTGTTGTTGCACGTGGTATGGGTAAGTGCTGTGTCTCCGGCTGCGGCGAAATTAAGATGGACGAGGCAAACAAGAAGTTTACTCTCGCCGGCAAGACCTACTCCGAGGGCGATTACATCTCCATCGACGGTTCCACCGGTAAGATTTACGACGGCGTCATCCCCACCGTTGACGCTACTATCGCAGGCGAGTTCGGCCGCATCATGGGCTGGGCTGATAAGTACAGAGTACTTCAGGTCCGCACCAACGCCGATACTCCCCACGACGCACGCAAGGCTCGTGAGCTGGGTGCACAGGGTATCGGTCTTACCCGTACCGAGCACATGTTCTTCGATTCCGAGAGAATCGGTGCATTCCGTGAGATGATCGTTTCTGACACTGTTGAGGAGCGCGAGGCAGCTCTTAAGAAGCTGGAGCCCATGCAGCAGGCAGACTTCGAGGGTATCTACGAGGCTATGGAAGGCAACCCTGTTACCATCCGTTTCCTGGATCCCCCTCTCCACGAGTTCATCCCCACTGAGGAAGCTGACATTAAGGCACTTGCAGAAGCAAAGGGCAAGACCGTTGAGGAAATCAAGGCTGTCTCCGCTTCTCTCCACGAGTTCAACCCCATGATGGGTCACCGTGGCTGCCGTCTGGCTGTTACCTTCCCCGAGATCGCCGAGATGCAGACCCGTGCTGTTATTAAGGCAGCTCTCGCTGTTCAGGCCCGTCACCCCGAGTGGAACATGGTTCCCGAAATCATGATTCCTCTGGTAGGCGAGACCAAGGAGCTCAAGTACGTTAAGGACATTGTTGTTGCAGCTGCTGACAAGCTCATTGCCGAGGCAGGCTCCGACATGAAGTACCTTGTTGGTACCATGATTGAGATTCCCAGAGCAGCTCTTACCGCTGACCAGATCGCAACCGAGGCTGAGTTCTTCTCCTTCGGTACCAACGACCTGACTCAGATGACCTTCGGCTTCAGCCGTGACGATGC
>JAHHRQ010000051.1 GCA_020025715.1 Oscillospiraceae bacterium
TCCTGCTCGTTAAAGGGCTTGTAGGCCTTTATATCATCATAGATTTTCATCAATCCGCCACCTTGTAAACATCACGGCGCAGATTTAAGAAGGTAGGCAGCTGCCGGCGCACCTCGTCTACGCGGTTTAAATCTATATCGGAATAGATTATCTGCTCTTTTTCGTCGCAGCTTGAAAGCACCTCGCCGTAGGGGGAAACGATAGCGGAATGACCCCAGCACTCGTAATTGAAGCCCTCAAATCTTGCGGCAGATGCCCCCACCATGAATACTTCATTGTCAACCGCCCTCATTCTCAGGCTAAGCTCCCAGTGAGCAGGGCCGGTTTTCATATTGAACTGAGCCGGAACTATGATAACTTCCGCCCCTCTCACCGCCATAGCCCTGAAAAGCTCGGGAAAGCGGAGATCAAAGCAGACGGCACAGCCCATTTTTCCGAACTTTGTGTCAAAAACAGTAATATCCTCGCCGGGCACAAAGTTGTTGGACTCCTTAAAGCGCATACCCGGAATGTCCACATCGAAAAGATGCACCTTTCTGTGCTTTGCAAGCTGCTCTCCCTTTTCATCAAAGACAAAGCAGGTATTATAAAGCTTATCCGCCTCGCTTTCGGGAACGGAGCCGCCCACAAGGATTATGCCGTTTTCCCTTGCCCAGCGTGACATGTGCTTTGCAGTCTCCTCATGGCCCATGGCGGCAAAGGTTTTAAAATACCGCTTATCGTAAGGGCAGGAGAACATTTCGGGAAGCGCCACAACCTGAGCACCATCGGCGGCTGCTTCTTTTATCATCCGCTCCGCCTTTTCCATAGTCTCTTCCCAGTCCAGTTCTGTTCTGAGCTGTACGGCGGCGAGCTTGAATTTACTGTCACTCATAATGAATTCAGATACTCCTCAATGTCAAAATCCACGGTTTTCTCGTCTTTTCTCAGGTACAGCGGATGGTGGGGGTGGCCCTTCTTGGAGCGCTTTCCCGCGCACAGCCAGTGTCCGCCGTACTCAATGCCCAAATCCGCCATTTCACGGAGACAATAAGGCAGGTAGTCCCGCTTTTCGACTATGGTTCCCCATGCCGCCCATATTGCGGGAGACACACCCCCGTCGGATACGCTTTTAAGTATGTACCTGAACGCCTCCATGTTTTCACGGTGGAGAGCTTCGTTGAGCTTAACATCCATGTCGTCCGGTCTTGTAGCTCTCTGGGCGTAGACATTAAACATTATAAAGCTGTCAAAGCCGTTTCCCATGGCTATCCGCTCAACGGATTTTAAGGTGTTATCCAGATTGTCAGGTTCCGCAGTGGAGGGGTTAATGCCTATGCAGATAAGCGGATTTTTTCCCCGTGTTCCCAGTATGTAACGGTACTCTGTGTAAAAATCCGGCACATAGAGCCATTTATTAACATCATATCCCCCGCTTTTTCCGGAAAGCTCCATAGCTTTCTCAAAGCTCAGAATATCTAAATCACAGCTTGCGCATGCAGGAATGTGCATATTTTTCTCCTTTCACAACTATACAAAAAGCGGAACAGTAAGCGTATCGCCTGCTATTCCGCATTTTAAAGCTTATAAAACAGCGTTCAGAATATATACCCACATGGGAATTATTGCCATAGACAGCACGGTGCTGTGAAGTATGCCCTCGGAGGCAAATTCTCCGCTGCCGTTATACTGTATGGACAGTATGGAAATTACAATAGCAGTAGGGCTTGCAGCCAGAATTACAGCTGAGGTGAGCAGCACCGGGTCGGTGGTAACAAATGAGCAGAGAAGCCAGACAACGGCGGGAATGAAGATAAGCTTAAAGAAGCTTACAAAATAGAGCTTGCCGTTTTTGAAGGTATCCAGCAGATTTACTCTTCCCAGAGATGTACCGATGACTATCATGGACATAGGCATGGTAGCGCCGGAAATGCTGCCGCAAAGCTCAGATATAACTCTGGGTATGGGGGGCTGAACGAAGAAGATAACTGCGGCAATAATAGTAAAAATCAGAGGAACAGTCAAAACGTCCTTTAAATTCACCTTGTTTTCTCCGGTTCCCTTCTTTAAAAGCCATACGCCGTATGTATAGATGATAACGTTAAAGTGAATTGCGGAAAGGGAGCAGTAGAAAACGGCAACAGGGCCGAAAAGCTGGTCGAGAACAGGCAGGGCAATGAACATGGAGTTAGGCGCTGCCATAAGCAGCTGTAAAAGTCCGCCGCCGTTTTTAACAACGGGAATAAAACGCCCGGCAATGGCGGCGAGAACAAAGCCTGTTACCATGGAAATTGTCAGCACTAAGAATATAATTCCGAAATTCATTTCCACCATATCGGGGCTAATGCGAAGAACGGAATTTATTATAGTTGCGGACATGAAAATGTTAATGACAAGGTTGCTTGCTGTTTTTGTAAATTCAGGGCCTGCAAGACCTTTTCTTGCAAAAATATAGCCTGTAAGCATCAGGATTACAAAAATCAGCATTTTGATCAAAAGACCGGAAAAATCCATAAATCTCCTCCGAAATTAAATATGAAGTATAAGTTTTGCTACATAAATGTAGATAAGCAGGGACACAGCGTCAGTAACGGTGGAGATAAGAGGATTTGCCATAACAGCCGGATCAACTCCGATCTTTTCTGCAAGGATAGGCAGTGTGCAGCCCACTACCTTTGCGAACATTACAATAAACACTATGGAAAGGCTGACGGTAGCAGCGACCAGAATGGTAACGCTGTCATTCTTTAAAAGCCAGCCGTCAAGAATGAGCATTTTAATAAAGTTGATAATCGCCAGAGAAATTCCGCAGAGAAGTGAAACTTTCCACTCCTTCCACATAACCTTTAAAGCATCCTTAGGCTCAGTATCGCCCAGAGAAAGGCTTCGAATAACAGCGGTGGAGGCCTGTGCGCCGGAGTTACCGCCGGTACCCATAAGCATGGGGATAAAGGCCACAAGTCCCGCCTGTACCGCAAGCATACTTTCAAAGGACGTGAGTATCATGCTCGTAAAGGTTGCCGAGAGCATGAGGAACATCAGCCATGGAATACGATTTTTCCACATTTCCACGGTGCTTGTTCTGGAATAGGGCTTGTCGGACGGCGTCATACCTGCCATGATTTCGAAGTCCTCAGTGGTCTCCTGTTCCATAACGTCGATAATATCGTCAACCGTGACTATTCCCACAAGTCTGCTCTCGTTATCCACAACAGGCAGCGCCATAAGGTCGTAGTTTGAGAATTTCTCGGAAACGCTTTCCTGGTCCTCGGTGGTGGAGGCGTAGATTATATCCGTCTCCATAAGGTCCTCGATAACCGTGTCATCGTCGGCAAGCAGCAGATCCTTAACCGTCACTATGCCCTCAAGCTTACGATCGGCAGAGATGACAAAGCAGACGTAAATCGTCTCCTTATCCTCACCTATGCGCCGTATTCTGGCAAAAGACTCCCTGACATTCATGTACTTTTTAAGGTCTACAAACTCAGCCGTCATAATGCTGCCGGCGGAGTTATCGGGATAGCGCAGAAACTCGTTTATAAGCTTTCTGGTATCCGGTCTTGCCGTGCGCATAACACGCTTTACAACATTTGCGGGCATTTCCTCCAGCATATCGACGGCATCATCCAGATACAGCTCTTCAACAATGCCGGAAAGCTCAGAGTCGGTGATGGAGTTAATGATACGCTCCTGCTCAGGAGCCTCGAAATTTGCAAAAACAGCGGCAGCAGTCTCTTTGGAAAGGAGCCTGAACACCATAGGCATCCGGTTATCCTCAATCTGAGCCAAGAAGTCTGCTACGTCATAATCGTTCAGTTCTTCCATTCTGTCCCGGAGCTGCTTCATGTCTCTTTTGTCCAAAAGCTCCGTCAGTTCTTCGGTTCTTTTTTCATGAAAGGAATCGAAATCAAAAACTTCTTCTCTTTCGTCTTCTCCCATTGCGCTCACCCCCGTTATTTAACCGAATTATTTTACCATGTTATTGCTATTATTACAAGTCTAAAGGGCTTTCACTCATATTTTCAGTGCAATTTTTGTATGAAATGTAAATTTGGTTCAAAAAGCATATATTTGTAAAAAATGTGCATAGACTAATTGCAAAAATATGATATAAATATAGTCAGTAAGTTAATTTTTTAGCAAACCTGATTTAAAAATCAAAAGGAGGTCAATATGTCATACTCTAAAAGAACACCGGCTACCGAAGCCGAACTTCAAAGCATGGATAAATACTGGCGCGCCGCCAACTATCTTACCGCATGCCAGCTCTATCTGCTGGACGATCCCCTGCTGGAGTCTCCGCTCACAGCCGACAAAATCAAGAAAAAAATTGTCGGTCACTGGGGAACCTGTCCCGGACAGAACTTCATCTATACACACTTAAACCGTGTTATAAAAGAATTTGATCTCAACATGATATATCTCTCCGGCCCCGGTCACGGCGGCAACGCAATGGTTGCACAGGACTGGCTGGACGGCAGCTATCAGGAGGTCTACCCCAATATCAGCCGCGACAAGGAAGGTATGCAGAGACTGTTTAAGCAGTTCTCCTTCCCCGGCGGTATTCCCTCCCACGTTGCCCCTGAAACCCCCGGTTCCATAAATGAGGGCGGTGAGCTGGGCTATTCCCTGTCCCACGCTTTCGGCGCAGTTACCGATAACCCCAGTCTGATTGCCGCCTGCGTTGTAGGTGACGGTGAGGCTGAAACAGGCCCTCTGGCTACCTCATGGCAGCTTAATAAATTCCTCTCCCCTGCAACTGACGGTGCCGTTCTCCCCATTCTCCACCTTAACGGCTATAAAATCGCAAACCCCACCATTCTCTCCCGCATTTCCCACGAGGAGCTTGAGGACTTCCTTCGCGGCTGCGGCTGGACTCCCTACTTTGTGGAAGGCTCTGACCCTAAGGAAATGCACAGAAAAATGGCAGACACTCTGGATGAGTGCATAGAGAGTATTCTTAAATACCAGACCGACGCCAGAGAAAACGCCGTGAAGGAACGTCCCCGCTGGCCCATGATCGTTCTCCGCACCCCCAAGGGCTGGACCGGTCCCGACTATGTGGACGGTCTCAAGGTTGAGGACTACTGGAGAGCCCATCAGGTTCCCATTCAGCCTGACAGTGAGGAGCATATAAGACAGATTGAAACATGGCTTCACAGCTATAAGCCTGAGGAGCTGTTCGATAAAAACGGCGTGCCCATTCCCGAACTCTTGGAGCTGCCCCCTCAGGGCAAGCGCCGCATGGGTGCAAACCCCAACGCCAACGGCGGTCTGCTGCTCCGCGACCTGCGTATGCCCGATTTCAGAGAGTACGGCGTTTCCGTGCCCTTCCCCGGTGCCGTTGAAAGTCAGGACATGTCCGAGCTTGGTAACTTCGTAAGAGATATTTACAAGCTCAACGAGGCATCCCGGAACTTCCGTTCCTTCGGCCCTGATGAAACCGCATCAAACCGCCTTTCCGCCGTGTTTGAGGCCACCGACAGAGTGTGGAACGGCGCTACCACTCCTGACGATGACCACCTTTCCGAAAGCGGCCGCGTTATGGACTCCATGCTCTCCGAGCATGTATGTCAGGGACTTCTGGAGGGCTACCTTCTCACCGGACGCCACGGCTTCTTTAACTCCTACGAGGCATTTATAAGAATTGTTGACTCCATGTTCTCCCAGCACGCAAAGTGGCTGAAGGTATGCAATCAGCTGCCTTGGAGAGCAAAGATTGCCTCATTAAACTATGTTCTTGCCTCCAACGTATGGCAGCAGGATCACAACGGCTTTACTCATCAGGACCCCGGCTTCCTTGACCACGTGGCAAACAAGAAAGCAGACGTTGTCCGCCTCTACCTGCCTCCCGATGCAAACTGCCTTCTCAGCTGCTTTGACCACTGCATCCGCAGCCGCAACTATGTAAACGTCATTGTTGCCTCAAAGCACCCCCGCCCCCAGTGGCTCACCATGGATCAGGCTGTTAAGCACTGCACTCAGGGCATAGGCATCTGGCAGTGGGCATCCACCGACAGAGGCGAGGAGCCTGACATCGTAATGGCATGCTGCGGTGATACTCCCACTCTCGAAACTCTGGCAGCCGTCACCATTTTGCGTGACGCATTCCCCGAGCTTAAGATCAGAGTTGTAAACGTTGTTGACCTTATGCGTTTGCAGTCTGAGGAGCAGCACCCCCACGGTCTGTCTCAGCATGAGTACGACTCCATTTTCACCAAGGATAAGCCCATTATCTTCGCTTTCCACGGCTATCCCTCCCTTATCCACGAGCTGACCTACAAGCGCCACAACAAGAACATTCATGTTCGCGGCTATATTGAAGAGGGTACCATCACCACGCCCTTTGATATGCGAGTGCTGAACCGTCTGGACCGCTTCAACCTTGTAATGTCCGCCGTTTACAATCTGCCTCAGCTCGGAAACCGCGGCGCATACCTTATCCAGCAGATGAAGGATAAGCTGGTTGAGCACCGCCAGTATATCTCCAACTACGGCGTTGATATGCCTGAGGTTGCAGACTGGAAATGGTACGTCTGACAGCATTTTCCCTCATTAACTGAGGCTTTACGCTAAATTACGACACTTAAAACCCACTCCCCCCGCAGGGCTTCCGGCTCTGTCGGGGGGAGTGTTTTTTTATTGTTTTTTCTTACTTCCGAATTAAGCCCGGGCTATGCCCGCTCTATTATTTCCGATTATTTTTCCTGAAAATAAGCATGTATTTTACAGCGCCAAATGACCCCCTTTTCGTAAGGGTCTAACTATAATAAATTTATCTTATGTAAACTCGGGAGGAAGGAAAAATGTCCTTAGCATCACAGGGGAGACTGTCCGCCATAAGGGCGGCAGCCGGGGGAAAAATCGACAAGCGCTTTTTAATGGCGGCGCGGTGCGGAATTTACATGGTTCTGGGCTTTACCATGTCATGCGCCCGAATTCTGGAAAACGGTGCGCCGCTGGGTATGGCAATGGTTGCATGTTCGGGGTCGGGGCTTTCAGGGGTGTTTGCCCTTGCAGGTGCGGCACTGGGCTATCTTGCGTCGGGAGGCATAGAGTGGGGCATACGCTACGTTGCATCCGCTGTGCTCATATACACCATATCCTTTGTTTTCCACGAACTGAACATCTATAAGCAGAAATTCTTCATGCCGGTTGCGGCGGGAGCTGTAATGGCGCTCACCGGATTTTTAGGCAGCTTTTACATGCCTGAACGGGAGGTTCCCCTGTTTGCGGAGCTTTTTCTGGAAACAGCTCTGGCGTTCGGCGGCACCTATTTTTTTAAAGAGGCTCTGTCTGAGCCGGGCAGCACGGAAAATGCGGAGCTTCTCCACAGCACCTCATGTGTGGTCATGGCTTCAAGCGCACTTATGGCATTTTCACGGATAGAGTTTTTCGGAGTTGTGTCTCTGGGAAGATTTATAGCTCTGCTGCTGGTAATGTGTTCCGCACTAAAAGGCGGTATGCTCACCGGCGCAACAGTGGGAACGGTTCTGGGGCTTGCAATGGACATGTGTCATGCGGGCGCTCCCTTTTACACCATGTCATACGCTTTCTGCGGGCTTTTATCCGGCGGTTTCGGAAAGCACGGCAGACTGATTTTTCTGCTGGCCTTTATTCTCTCCGGCGCTCTCTCCGTAGTGTCCGCGTGGAATACGGAAATTTATATCAGCGCCCTGTTTGAGGTCTTTTGTGCATCCGTTATATTCATGCTTCTGCCGGCGGCATTTTTAAACCATATCGGCCTTGCCTTTCAGTCCATGGAGCGTGGTAAAGGCGAAACCGGTCTCAGGCGCTTTGTGGCAGGGAGAGTAAAGAATTTAAGCGAGGCATACGCAGACTTGTTTGAAATTCTCAGAAAAAACATCGAAGAGCCTTACAATGACGAAAATATAGCCAGAGTATTTGACCGTGCCGCCGATGAGGTGTGCGTAGGCTGCAAGAATAAAAACCTCTGTTGGAATTCAGACTATGTGGACACCCTTTCCGCTATGAATGATGCCACTAAAGCCATGATAGAAAACGGAAGTTTAAGAGCCACCGACCTGCCCGGTTTTTTCAGGGAGAAGTGCATAGGCCTGCCCGCATTTGTGGCGGCTGTAAACGGTGAGCTTCGGGGATTAAGCTACCGTCGGCAGCTTAGAGTGCGGCTTTCCGAAAGCCGGAGCGTTGCATGGGGGCAGTATTCAGACGTAGCCCAGGTTCTGGGCAATGTAGCCGAGGAATTAGGCAGTATAAACGGCTCCGACCCTCTGGCAGAACGGCGGCTTCTGCGCTACATGCGGGCACTGGAAATTGACGGCGAGGCGGCAGTATACAGAGATTCCGGCGGCAGAATGCACGCAGTTATCGAAAGCGGCAGTCTCGCCCCTATACTTAAAGACAAGGATTACCTTGAAAAGCTCTCCGCCGTTGTAGGTGTGCGCCTTTGCAGGCCATATGCAGACAGCGAGGGCGAATCGAGAATGACGCTGCTTGAAGCAGAGCCTCTGGCTGTTTCCGTCGGCATTGCGGCATTAAAGAAAAAGGGTGAAAAAGTCAGCGGCGACAAGGGCAGCTATTTTAAAACGGACGCCGGCGTTTTGTGCGTTCTCCTCTCTGACGGCATGGGCTGCGGAGACGAGGCGGCAAAGGACAGCTCTCAGGTGGTGGCTATACTGGAAAAGTTTCTCCGCTCCGGAGTTGACCCCGCAGTAGCCATGAAGATTTTAAATTCCGTAATGCTTCTCAGAGGCCCTGACACTTGGGGTTTTGCCACTGTTGACCTTATGTGCGTTGACCTTTTCAGCGGTGAAACCTGCTTTTATAAATACGGTGCCGCCCCCTCATATGTTAAAAACGGCAAAAACATCCGCCGGATAAAGGGTGAGTCTCTGGCAGTAGGGCTTACCGCCGGTGAGGGCATAGCCCCCGACATTGTGCGTATGCGCTTAAAGCCCGGCTCCACCGCCGTAATCGCCTCTGACGGAGTGATTGCCGATTCTGATGACGGCTGGCTCAAATCCATACTGTCCGAGGAGTCCGACGACATGAAGAGCCTTGCAAGAAAGGTGATAAAGGCGGCGGAAAACTGCTACGGCACTGAGGACGACATGACGGTTTTAACCGTCCGTGTGGAGGAGCGGCAATGAACACTGACCCGAAAGAAAATCTCCGCCCTCAGATTTTTTCCCGCAGCGGGAAGCACTCTCCCCGCTCTCAGGTTCGCCTCAGAGGGAAAATGCAGAACATAATCGTTGTGAAGCCTCAAAACCCCATGTTCCGGCAGGCGGTGTTTTTTCTCCGTGACGATTATTTTCTCACTTCCGATATAAGCCGGACGGAGCTTTTAAATCAGGCAAAGGCAGCGGCAGAGGGCTATGTGAATGAGAATGTTCCTCCCGTAAGAGGGAAAGCGATTCTGATTTTATGCCTGTTATCTGTCCTTGTGATAGCGGCGGCATTTGTAATTTTAATATTCTTTGTATAGCAAAACCACCGGTATGTTCTGTCCATACCGGTGGTTTTAATTAAGCTTATTTACCATAGACTATAACGGCTTTTTCCGTGAAAAACATCTGCACATATTCTTCCAGACATATGTTCAGCTCCTTTATCTGCTCCGCTGCCTTTCTGCCCACATAGCGGTAGTGCCATGGCCGGGGCATCATGCCGGTGACGTTTTCAGTACCTTCGGGATAGCGCTCAATAAAGCCGTAGCGCCATGAATTTTCGTGGAGCCACTTTGATGTGGCGGTTTCCCCCTGCTTTTCGTCCGTTTCTCTGTATTCGCTGTCCACTATGTCAACGGAAAGGCCAAGCTCATGCTCGCTTCTGCCGGGGCGGGGAATTTTCCGCACCGTTAAAGCCATAGCCTCATCTGAGGTTTTACCCTGATCCAGATATTTTCCGTATTCATTCCGGTACAGCTTTTCCTGCTCCTCCCGGCTTACATATCCCCTTAATAAATGGGGGCTGCAGCCGTCAGCAGAGCAGTCGGAAAGCATCTGCCCCAAGTCGGCGGCACAGTGGCTGTCCACCTCCACGCCGCAGGGCAAGGTTCTCAGCTTAACTTTAAAATTTGCAGACTCTATACTGTTCCAGTCATTTACAAGCACCAGCAGTCTTGTCTCCTGCCTGTCTCTCGACCAGATAATAACACGGCTTATCAGCAATCCCAGAAGCAAGAGGACAAGCACAGCTCCTGCAATCCATATGAATCCTGCCTTTTTCCGTTTTTGCTCCAATGCCTGCATTTCTCTTACCCTTTCCTCGTTTTTCATGTGCAGGCATAGTATAAACCGCTCTTGTATCAGTTCTGCATATTATTTGTATCATTTTTGTATACTTGGGAAATTATTTTATTTCCCAAGAGGAATCTCTCAGCGCAACGGGCACATCCAGCACCGTTTCGCCGTTTCGGACAAAGTGAATACAGCAGTCATCGCCGTCATTCTGCCGCAGCTCATCCCCGCTCTGAGGTATAAGCTCCACATCGGAAAAGGCGTAATATCTGCTCATATTTTCCGCAAGCCTTTTTAAAGTTTCCTCCCTGTTTTCCGGCATCATGCCGTTTGGCCCTTTAATCTCAACGGCTATAACAAGGCCGCTGGTATCATCCACCAGAAATCTCAGGCTGTAAACCTCATCACCCATTTGACATGATGCGTACATTATCCACACAAGACCGGTGGAGGTGTCGCCGCTTGCAGGGATTAAAAGGTTAGGCTCACCGTGAAGCTCCTGCCAGTCTCCGGTCAGGCCTGAATAAAGCCCTGTCCCCTCTGCAAGCTCAAGCACATCCCTCAGGCGGTCTTTGGCCTCGCCATGAGTAAGAAAGCGCCCATTTTCAAGCTCTACAAGGCGAAATTCAGAATCTCCGTTTAGCATAAGCTCCACGGCAAGGCTTAATTTTGTGAGCTTTGTGTCGTCTGCCGTAAGGCTGAGAGCTCCCGGTTCAAGCTGCTTTCGGGATGTATAATTATCCACTCTCTTATTCTGCACCCCGGCGGCAAGACCGGGAATTGAAAGTCCGGTAGCCACGGCGGCAAGAGATAAAAGCAGAACCAAAAAGCCCTGCAAAATGCTGTCGCCGTATTTAAAAGGCTTCTTTTCCTTGGGTTTTACATGTTTTTCTGACTTTTTACCCCTCATATCCGCCCGCCTTTCAGCTCTGCCGTTACGCAGGTTCCGTTGCCTATGCGGCTTTCAAAGCTCAGTGTTCCGTTATGAAGCTTTACTATCTCATTGCAAAGCGCAAGCCCCAAGCCTACGCCGCCCTGAGCCCTCGAACGGCTTTTATCCACACGGTAGAAAGCTTCCGTAATCTTGCTCAACTCTTCAGGGGGTATGCCCCGCCCTGTATCATGCACTCTTATTACGCAGCCCTCGTCTGTCATTTCCGACACTATGAAAATATTGCCGCCTCTGTCCATTGCCTTTCTTGCATTGTCCAAAAGGTTTACAAGCAGGGATTTTACAAGGTCAGGCTCCAGCATACACCAGCCGTCCTCGGTTCTGCACCGGAGAACTATCCCCTTTTCCTCATAAACTCTCTGCAAATGCTGCACCATGCTGCCCACTATCTGGGCGGGCTTTGCAGGCTGAAGCTTCACTTCGTTTTTCTTCAACACCAGAATGTCCAGCAGCTTAAGGGAAAGGCTTTCAAGGCGCTTTCCCTCGGAAAATATGTAGTTTGCAGCATCCATCTGCTCCCGCTCATCCAGCATTTGCGCTCTTATAAGCTCCGCATAGCCTATAATGGAGGTCATAGGGTTTTTCATCTCATGGGCAAAGTTGCCCATAAAGGTTTCCTGCCTTGCCGCCGACTCCTGAATGGTGGCAATATTCTCCTCCAGCTTTTCCGCCATCGCGTTAAAGTCCCCTGTTAAAACTCCCAGCTCGTCCTGTGAGCGCACCTCTGCCCTGTATGCCAGATTACCTTCCGCAAAGCGCTTGGAGGCTTTGGAAAGGGCAGAAAGGGGTCTTGTCAGCCAGTATGCCAGCGCCCAGCTGAGTATTCCTCCTGCCGCAGCCATAATGAGAAACACATGCCTGTAAATCCTGAGCTGTTCATTTCTCTGGGCGTAAAGGGGCGTAATGTCGTAGCACTGGTCAAGGCGCAGATTATCCCCCGCGGCGCTTAAATAGGCGCTTATTTTAATATGTCTGCCTCCGGATGCGTCGCTTATAACGCTTATGCCGCACTTTCCGTCATTTTCCGGCAGGTTTTTTGTAAGCTCTGCCCCTATGGAGTTATCCTCATACAAAACGGAGCTTTCATCCCCCAGCCTTATGGCAGACCAGCCGCCGCCACCCTGAGAGCTTAGCTGCACCAGAGCCTGAGACAGGTTCGAGTGGTCAGGCACAGGGCCGGTCTGGTCAACCATGCGCAGAGTATTTAAAACCATTTTGTAGGAGTTTAAAGCGGAGTTTTCCGCGCGCTGGAAGTTGCCGGAAAAGCCCAGCATTATAAGCAGGCTGCTGCCGATACCGAAAGCAATCGCCATCAGCCAGAGCATACACACGGTTATTTTAAGCCGAAATTTCACCTTGAAACTCTCTCCATAAAAGCTTTATGCCTCAAGCCTGTAACCCACACCGCTGACGGTGGCAAGCTTATCCTCCCAGCCTATCTTCTTTCTGAGCCTCTGTATATGCAGGTCAACTACCCGGCTGCCCACCGGATATTCCCCGCCCCATACTCTCTCGTATATGGTTTCCCTGTAAAGAGCCGTATTGGGATTCTGGACGAAAAGAAGCATCAGGTCCCATTCCTTTTTTGTAAGCTCCACAAGGCTTTCCCCACGGTGTACCTGCAAAGACCGTAAATCTATGGTGAGGTCACCCACTTTCAGAATTTCTTCCGTCTTTTGGTAGCGTCTCAGCACCACTTCAATTCTTGCAAGCAATTCCATTATTTCAAAGGGCTTTACGATATAATCCTCTGCCCCCATTTTAAGTCCCTTAACTCTGTCCTGAAGGGAATTTTTAGCAGTTATGAAAATCACCGGCGTTCCGGTGGGCTTTATATATTCCATCAGCTCGAAGCCGGAAATTTCCGGCAGCATTACATCTAAAAGCAGCAAATCGAAAACTTCATTTTCCAGAATATTTGCAGCTTCGTTTCCGTCGTAGGCGCAGACTACGTTGTAGCCCGCTTTCGTAAGGCTGAGGCGGATAAGCTGGGAGATCGGTCTTTCATCCTCAACCACAAGAATTCTGATCACTTTAAATCCCCTCCTATATCTGGAAGTATACAACAATTCAAAAAATAATCATATAGCTTTATGGCTTAATTTGGCAGATTTAAGAATTCTTAAGAATTAAAAGGGTAAAAAAAGACCGATTTTCAGTGGAAAATCGGTCTTTTTTTATCAGCGTCCTCTTCTTGCCTCCAGATATTGCTCCAGAGGCAGGCCGGAATCGTGGATTTCTTTTGCAAATTCATCGCCTACGTAGCGGTAATGCCATGGCTCAAAAATAATGCCGGTAACATCTGAGGTGCCGTTGGGGTAGCGGAGGATGTAGCCGTATTCCCAGCAATGCTCCATAAGCCACTGCTGAGTTCCGGTCTGCACCTGCTGCTCGTTTAAGTAGGGGTAGCTCTCGTCCAGAATATCGGTGGAAAGCCCCAATTCGTGCTCACTGGTTCCGGGAACCGCCACCGCCTGAGCCGC
>JAHHRQ010000052.1 GCA_020025715.1 Oscillospiraceae bacterium
GTTAGAAGAGGTTCAGCATAAGGTTGAAGAGCTGGGCTACCCCGGCCGCATCATTCCCTGCAAAACTGATGTCCGGGATCCGGCGCAGATTGAGAGAATGTTTGATTTTACACTTGAGCAGTGCGGTCATCTGGATATTCTGGTAAATAATGCCGGTGTGCTGGACGGTCAGCTGCCTATTCACCTGACCTCTCAGGAAGTCTATGACATGGTTTATGAAACCAACCAGCGGGCGGTCTACCTTACATGTCAGAGAGCTATCAAAATTTTTCTCGAGCAGGGCACTCCCGCGAACATAGTAAACGTTGCATCTGCCGCTTCCCTTCGCGGTCTTAAGGGCGGTGCAATTTACGTTATGACAAAGCACGCCGTTCTCGGTCTTACAAGAAACATTTCCGCCTCATTTTTCGAGCGCGGCATACGCTGCAACTGCATAGAACCTGCTAACATCCGCACCGAAATAAATAAGGTTCCCCGTGAAATGGGTATCTGCGTTGAGGAATGGCAGCTTCGCGCCGGAAACGCAGCCCCTATGCACACCATTACAAAGCCCGGCGAAAAGAAGCCTACTTTGGGTAAGCCCAGAGACTGCGCCCACGCCATTGCTTTCCTTGCAGATGATAATGATGCCGCATACATAAGCGGTGCAGAAGTCAAGGTTGATGCAGGTTTCCTGAATATGTAATGCTTCCTATTTTATATAGTAAAAGAATATATAAAATTTACTGCATCTTAATACAATCTTAATATGTACCTTTCGGAGCGGCACACAGTCTGCGGTGCCGCTCCTTTTCCCGCTTTAAAGCATTTACTAATTAAAGTTTTGTGATTATGCTGAGTTTTATGCGTAAAAATCTGTATAAAATATACATGTGGCACAGTCAAGGAGGAAAAAACAGGCAATTTCAGCACCTGTTTTTTACACTTTATGTCTAAATGCCTAAAAGTAATGTAGACATTTGTCGAGAAAAGCGTTATTATATAATCTGGAAAATGATTAAGGAAGTATTAAATGAACTGCACTTGTGACCTGCACACCCATTCGATTTTCTCAGACGGAACATGGACACCTGAGGAAATTATAAACGAAAGCGAAGCCATCGGCCTTTCCGCCGTTGCACTTTGCGACCACAACACCATTGACGGACTTGACCGGTTTACGGCAGCCGCAGCGGGCAAAAATGTCATGGCAATCACGGGTGTGGAATTCAGCACAGAATATAAGGAAAAAGAGCTTCATATTTTAGGGCTCAATGTTAAGCCGCAGTATTATTCGCAGGTTAAAAGCAGGCTTGCCGATCTGCTTATCCGCAAGGAAGAGCGAAACCGTGAGCTTGTCTCAAACCTCAAAAATATCGGTTATTTCATAGACTATGATAAACTAAAGGCCTCCTCCCCCAGTGGTAACATTAACCGGGCTCATATAGCAGCAGAGCTTGTGAGACAGGGAAAATTCCAAACCCGGCAGCAGGCCTTTAATGTTCTCTTAAATCCGGAATGCGGGTACTATCATCCGCCCAAAAGACCTGATTCTATTGAAACAATAGATTTCATACGGCAGATTTCCGCCGTTTCGGTTCTCGCCCACCCTTTACGCAGCGTAGACGAACCTTTTCTTCTGGATTTTCTGTCTCAGGCTTCAAACGCCGGTCTTGCAGCTATGGAAACCGTTTATTCTGATTGTGAGGAAAAATTATTGCAGCGATCAGTTGAGATTGCCGGTGAATTTTCTCTCCTCCCCAGCGGCGGAACTGATTTTCACGGCAGCAAGAAACCGGATATTAAACTCGGCACGGGCAAAGGTAATCTGTCGGTGCCTTATGAGTTTTGTCTGAATTTACTAAAAGCTTCAAAATAAAGAGGTAAGTTAATGATTTTTGATTTGCAGAAAGCAAGCATGAGCAAAAGAATATCTGCTTTTTTGTTCGATTTTATAATTCTCGGCATACTTGTAGTGGGTATTGCTTTTCTACTCTCAGGGCTTCTCGGCTACGACGGCTATGTAAAAACTCTTGATTCCGCTTATGCCCGTTACGAGCAGGAATACGGAGTGCAGTTTGAGCAGACCGGCGACAGCTTTATGGCCATGACCCCTCAGCAGCAGGAAAATTATGGAGCAGCATACAGTGCTCTTACAAGTGATAAAGAAGCCATGAGAGCATATAACATGGTCACAAACCTCACCTTGATGATTACAAGTCTGAGCATACTGCTTGGCTATTTAATAGTAGAGTTTGCAGTTCCCCTCTGGCTTAAAAACGGTCAGACCTTGGGAAAAAAGATTTTCGGCGTAGGCGTGATGCACAAAAGCGGCATCCAGATTACACCTATGCTGCTGTTTTTCCGCTCTATTCTGGGTAAATATACCCTCGAAACAATGGTGCCGGTTCTTATCCTTATGATGATATTCTTTAATATCATAGGTTTAACGGGTACAATTATTCTCGGTCTTTTTCTGCTTTTGCAGATTATTATAGTAATCGCCACACCGGGCAGATGTCTTTTACATGACCTCCTCGCCCAGACCGTCACCGTGGATATTTCCAGTCAGAAAATATTCCGTGACGGTGCGGAGCTTCTTGAATACAAAAAGAAGCTGCACGCAGAAGAAGCTGCGCGGCAGGACTACTGATCTGCCCGCATAACCAAAGATATAATATTTCCGGAGTATGGGAGAGAAACAAGTATGAAAATTGTATTGCAGAACCTGACAAAAGTTTTTCCCGCACGCAACAAGAAGCTTGATAAAGAAGTCATTGCGGTAAATAACTTTGATCTTGAAATCCCCGATGGAAAGCTCATCGGTCTTCTTGGTCCTTCCGGTTGCGGCAAAAGCACCACGCTTTACATGATAAGCGGACTGCAGAAACCTACCAGCGGTAAAATCTTTTTCGGTGACAACGATGTTACCGAGCTGTCAACTGAAAACAGAGGCGTCGGACTTGTGTTCCAGAACTATGCCCTGTACCCCCACATGACCGTTAAGCAGAACATCCTGTTCCCTCTTCAGAACCTGAAGGGCAAGGACAAGCTTACAAAGGATCAGATGCTTGAACGCGCTCTTTACGCTGCAAAGCTGGTGCAGATTGACGACCTTATGGAGAGAAAACCCAGTGAGCTTTCCGGCGGTCAGCAGCAGCGTGTTGCCATTGCAAGAGCACTGGTTAAATTCCCCCGCGTTCTGCTTCTGGACGAGCCTCTGAGTAACCTTGACGCACGTCTGAGACTCCAGACACGTGAGGAAATCAGAAGAATTCAGAAAAAGACCGGCATCACCACCGTTTTCGTTACCCACGATCAGGAAGAGGCAATGAGCATTTCCGATATGATCGTTGTTATGAAGCTGGGCGTTATCCAGCAGGTCGGCAAGCCTCAGGATGTATACGATGACCCTGTAAACCTCTTCGTTGCAAAGTTCCTGGGTACTCCTCCTATTAACGTATTTAACGGTGAAGTCAAGGGCGAAAAGCTTTACATTGATAATAATGCAGTTCTGGACGTCAAGGGCATTTCCGATCAGCCTGTTACTGTCGGTATCCGTCCTGAGGGCTTCATTCTGGATGAAAACGGCCCCATGGTCTGCAAGCTTAATAACGTTGAGGTTATGGGCCGCGACGTTAGCATTGTTTCTACAAGCGAAGCTTCCGTTAACCCTGTCATCCGTTCTATTATTAACTCCGACAATAAGGTTGCTGTCAACAACGAGACTATCCGCTTCTCCCTTAAACCTCACAAGGTATTTGTATTTAACCGGGAGACCGAAAATCGTATATACTTCGAGGTGAAATAATTATGGTTGACAGTAAACAGCAATGGAAAGCCTGGATATATCTGGCCCCCGCTATATTGCTGCTGCTTGTGTTCACTGTCTGGCCCATCATAAACACCGTGAGAATGGCGTTTCTTGAGGGTTACCGCGGCCTTGAGGCTGTGGGCGGACAGAGTTACTCTTTCGGCTTCGGCAATTTTGAAAAAGTTATTCATTACCACAAATTCTTGAACTGTCTTAAAACCACAGTTCTCCTCTGCGTTCTGACAGTTCCCATTTCCACCTTCCTGGCCCTCATTATAGCTGTGGCTCTCAATAACATTAAGTTTTTGCAGAAAGGTCTCCAGACCATTTTCTTCCTGCCTTATGTTACAAACTCCATAGCTATCGGTATGGTTTTTGCCGCCATGTTTAATATCGTCGGCAGCTTCTACGGAACCGAAAATGAGATTATAGCCACGGCAGGTATCATAAATAACGTAATTGAATTTTTCGGCGGCGAACCCGTCAACTGGATAAACTACGGTTCGACCTATACGGCGAACATCATAGTTATGACGGTGTACATAGTCTGGAATGCCCTGCCCTTTAAGATTCTTATTCTTCTCGGCGGCCTGCAGAGCATAAACAAGCAGTATTACGACGCTGCCAAAATCGACGGTACACCCCGCCGCAGAGTTTTCACCCGCATTACCGTGCCTCTGCTCTCCCCCATGCTGGCCTACGTTATCATTACCGGCTTCATCTCCGGCTTTAAAGAGTATTCCAGCATAGTGGGTATATTCGGTGAGGGCATGGGTCCTGCCGATGACCCCGGCAGACTTAATACCATAGTCGGATTTATTTATGACGCTCTCAGCACCAACAGTCAGGGCCGTGCAAGTGCGGCGGCGCTTATCCTGTTCGGTATAATCCTTGTTGTTACCCTGATTAACACTCAGGTCAGCAAGAAGCGCGTTCATTATTGAGAAGGAGGCGCTTTTATGTCTGAAAATCGTAACGGTATTATGCAGGAAAAGGACATGCGTCAGGTTGCCATTAAGCAGAATATAGGTAAGGGCGTTGTAAAGTTCTTCCTCTACCTCTTCCTTATCACCATGGCACTTATAGTCCTCTTCCCCTTCTACTGGATGATAATTTCATCCCTTAAGTCCCTTGAAGAATACAGACTCAGTGTTCCTACCTTCTGGCCCAGAACCATAATGCTCTCTAACTATGCCGAGGCATTCAAGGCCGCAAATCTGGGACGGCTCTTCCTCAACACCTTATATGTAGGTGTTGTGTCAACCCTGCTGTCTCTGGTTATCACCGTGCTTTCCGCCTTCGCATTTGCAAGACTGGAGTTTAAGGGCAGAGAAACCATGTTCGGTCTGCTTCTTGCAACCATGATGATTCCCGGTGAGCTTTTCACCATTACAAACTACTCCACCATTACCCAGCTTGGCTGGATGAACACCTTCACAGTTTTGATTGTGCCATTCCTTGTGAGCGTTTTCTATATCTTCCTTCTGCGGCAGAACTTCATGCAGATACCAAATGAGCTCTACCTCGCCGCAAAGGTTGACGGAACAAGTGACCTGAAATATCTCTGGAAGGTCATGGTTCCCCTGTCCATGCCAACCCTCATTTCCATTACTATTCTCAAAATGATGGGTGCATGGAACTCCTACATCTGGCCTCGTCTTGTGGCTAACGATGCCGCTCACCAGATGATAACCAACGGTCTCAGAAACGCCTTTACCGATACAACCGGTGACGTTAACTATCCTGTGCAGATGGCGGCTGTCGCCATCGTCTCCGCTCCTTTGTTCCTTGTCTTTGTATTTCTTCGGAAATATATTATGGCAGGTGTCAGCCGCAGCGGTATAAAGGGTTAATAGGCGTATTCTTCGCCCATTACATATTTTTATCATTCAAGAGAAAGGAAAAACAGCCAATGAAAAAGAAAATCTTATCCCTTGTCTTAGCACTCCTTATCGTTTTGAGCACTGTTGCTCTGACCGCCTGCGGCGGTGAAACCGCAGCTCCCCAGGAGGGCAGCACCGACGCTCCTGCTGAAGCCGCTGCTGCAAACTTCGTCGTTCCCGAAGGCGGATACGACGGAAGCGATGTTACTATCACCTTCTATCACACCATGGGTGAAAACCTGAGCACCGTTCTCGACGAGTACATCGTTGAGTTCAACAAGCTCTACCCCAACATCCACATTGACCACAAGAACATGGGCGGCTACGATGATGTCCGTGAGCAGATCAGCACCGAGATCACCGTCGGCAACCAGCCCAACATTGCTTACTGCTACCCCGACCACGTTGCACTGTACAACCTTGCAAAGGCAGTTGTTCAGCTCGACAACCTTATCGACAGCCAGGTTGAAGTTACCAGAGCTGACGGCAGCACCGAAATCCTCGGTCTGACTGATGAGCAGAAGGCTGACTTCATTGAAGGCTACTACAACGAAGGTAAGCAGTTCGGTGACGGCCTTATGTACACCCTGCCTATGTCCAAGTCCACCGAAGTTCTCTACTACAACAAGACCTTCTTCGATGAAAACGGCCTGACTGTTCCTACCACTTGGGACGAGATGGAAGCTCTCTGCGCAAAGATCAAGGAAATCGACCCCGAGTCCTGCCCCCTTGGCTACGACAGCGAAGCTAACCTGTTCATTACTATGTGCGAGCAGTACAACTCCCCCTACACCAGCGCTACCGGCGACCACTACCTCTTCAACAACGACCAGAACAAGGCCTTTGTTAAGATGTTCAACAACTGGTACCAGCAGGGCTACCTGACCACTCAGAAGATCTACGGCGGCTACACCTCCGGTCTGTTCACTTCTGTTGACGGCATGAGAAGCTACATGTCTATCGGTTCTTCCGCCGGTGCTGTTCACCAGCGCCCCGCTACCGATGCTGACGGCAACTACCTGTTCGATGTCGGTGTAGCTACCATTCCTCAGGTCAGTGAGGATAACAGAAAGGTTATCTCTCAGGGCCCCAGCCTCTGCATCTTCAAAGACTCCAACGAGCAGGAAGTTATCGCATCCTGGCTCTTCGCTAAGTTCCTTACCACCAACGTTGACTTCCAGGCTGAGTTTGGTATGGCTTCCGGCTACGTTCCCGTTCTGAAGTCCGTATCTGCTAACCCCGCATACTCCGAGTTCATTGCAAATGCTGACGGCGGCAAGTACATTGCAGCTCTCAGCGCAAAGGTCTGCCTTGAGCAGGTTGATGACTACTACACCTCTCCCGCATTCAACGGTTCCTCCGCTGCCCGCGATCAGGTCGGCGGCCTTATGGTCAAGACCCTTACCGCTAAGGGTGATGATCTGGATGCTCAGATAGACAAGGCATTCCAGGAAGCTATCGACGAGTGCGAGTACGCAAACTAATTTAACTTTCCCTGCATGAAAAAGAATTTAAAAATTCTTTTAATATCGTTTCTGGTATGTTTATCCGTAGTTAATCTTGGGGGCTGCCTTAATACCGGCAGCCCCGCAGGTGAAAATCCTGCCGAAACATCCGAAGCTTCCGCCGAGATGCGTGACTATGCTTCTGAACTTACCCTCGATATGGATTCAGAAAGCATTAAGGAAACCGTAACGGTAAAAAGCTACGTTGACGGTGACACGGTGCATTTTAATGTACCCGAAACCATTGACGAAACCGGCGTTTTAAAGGCAAGATTTTTAGCCGTAAATACTCCCGAATCCACAGGAAAAATTGAGGAGTACGGCAAAGCTGCGTCCGAATATACCAGAGAAAAGCTCTCCTCTGCCTCTTCTATCATAATCGAGTCAGATGATGAGCACTGGAACCTTGATTCCACCGGCGGCAGATACCTTGTCTGGGTATGGTACAGACAGGATGACTCCGCCCCCTATCGCAACCTTAACCTTGAGCTTCTGCAAAACGGCCTTGCCGCTGCATCCTCCACTGCAAGCAACCGCTATGGAGAGGTGTGTATGGCCGCACTCAATCAGGCGAGAGATATGAAGCTCAAGCTGTATTCAGGCCAGCCCGACCCTGACTTCTTCTACGGCGACGCTATTGAGCTGAGCTTAAAGGAGCTTCGCTGCCACATAGAAGATTATGTCGGGTCTAAGGTTGCCTTTACAGGTATTGTCTCAAAGCACAGCGGCAACGGAGTTTACATAGAGGCATACGACGAGGAAACCGAAATGTACAACGGCATTTACGTTTACTACGGTTTTAACCTCTCCGGCGCAGGTCTTGATATTCTTACCCCCGGTAATGAAGTCCGGATTGTCGGCACCCTCTCCTATTATGAGGGTAATGACAGCTATCAGATTTCCGGCGTTTCTTACAGGGCGGCTAAACCTGATGATCCTGACAATCTTCAAAAGCTCAGCGACGGCCATGAGGCCGCTTACCTGCCTGTAACTTCCGATACCCTCTATAACGGAAAGGTATCAGTTGAGGCAGAGGGTGAAGTCATGGAGTTTGATTTCGCTGAACTTGCAAAGGATACAACGGTCAGTATGGAAAATCTCCGTGTAAATTCTATTCGCACTACCACCAACAAAGACAGCTCCTCCTACGGCGCTATGACCTTAAAATGCGAGAGCGACGGTATTCCCGTTACTATCCGTACCGAGGTTCTGCGTGATGATAACAATAAAATCATCGGGGAGGACGTTTATTCCGGCAAAACGATAGACGTTAAAGGTATCGTTGACTGCTATAAAGGTGAATACCAGATAAAGGTATTCTCCCCCAACGATATTACAATCAAATAATGATAAAATAAGGAGCGAACTATGAAAAAACTTATTGCATTAGTCCTTATGCTCACACTTTGCTTTACCGTATTTACCGCATGCGGTCAGGAAACTCCCTCCGAAACTGCTGACGAAAATACAGCTGTAGGAGTAGCTGATGATCTGGCTGCTGCTGAGGAATACCTTGCAACCATGTACAGAAATGCTCCCGCCACCCGCGTTGCTGACTATCAGGTAGTCGGTAAGCTGGTTGTCGGTGACTCCGCTTTCGATGTAGAGTGGACCGCAGACTCCGAGACCGTCAAGTTCGTTAAGGGCGAGGACGGTATGGTTACTGTTGATATTGACGAGCAGAACCCCGATGAGGTTAATTACGTTCTTACCGGTACCATTTCCGACGCAAACGGCAACACCAAAACTGTCACCTTTGAGCAGAGAGTTCCCGCTGCTATCATTATCACCGAGGACATGACCGATGAGGACATCGTTGCTGCTGTTTACAAACTTGAAAATGGCGTTGCAATGGCTGATCCCCTTACCCTTACCGGTGTTGTTGCTTCTATCGAGGGTGAATACAATCCCAAGTACAAGAACATGAACCTGACCATGGTTGTGGGTGAACTGACTGAGAACCCCATCGTCTGCTTCCGCATGGGCGGCGAAGGTGCTGAGAACGTCAAGGTCGGTGACACCATTACCGTTTCCGGTATCATCAAGAACTACAAGGGAACCATCGAGTTTGACGCAGGATGCACTCTGGATGCTATCGGCTGAGAATAGTTTAAACGCATAAACGGATGCTTTTTATTAAGTTTCCTTAGTGCATTCAATTAAAAAATTTCACAGTAAACCAAAACCGGATTTGATTTAAATAATCAAGTCCGGTTTTTTTAATTATTTTGAGTTTTATCACTCATTTTTGCGTATGTAACATTAAAACTGATTTTTAAAAATTCCAAATACTCCTTCTTTTAGCGTTTTCTATATACCGTTACTTTTAAAATTTAATCATCTATATAGAGGTCATAAAATTCCTCGTAACATAAATTATTTTCAACCATATATGTTGCAACATCTTTTCCTAAATATCGAAAATGCCATGGCTCATAAATTATTTTTGTTATATCCTCCTTATCCTTTGGATACCGCACCACAAATCCGTATTCATGGCAATGTGCACTCATCCATTTATATAAGTCTGTATTTTCAAGCTCACTTGTTTTGAAGTCGTAATATCTATCGGTAATATCGCACGCCAATCCTGTTTGATGTTCTGACGTTCCCGGTACTGCAACAATGCGTGCGGCATCTTCCCTGCTGTACCCTTGACCCAGTTTTCGGTTAAACAGATAATTCTGTTCGTTATAGCTTCTATACCCTGATGACAAGAATACATTCAGTCCTTCATTTCTGGCTGCCTCTACAAAAGCTTGCATCGGCTCTATAATTCTCTCGTCGAACTGCTGTTGTTCCAGCTTTGCCAGTGGAGGTTCATATTTTTCTATATTAGTATCAGGGTTGGCCATTATAAACTCCCATGAATTTATATCTATTTCAGGAGGCTTTGGAAGTCCCAATTTTAAAGCTCTCCCCTCAGGTGTATTTGGGTCTGCCGTTGGTGTTGGTTCAGTGGTATTTTCCGGTATTAGCTGTGCGGTGGAATTATTTTCTCCGACAGATATATTATCAGTGTTGTTTCTAATCTCTGCATTATCTTCACCGTTTATGCTATTGCTTAGTTTGGGTAGAGATATATTTAATCCAACAAACAGGACAACTAAAACAGCAATCACAATTTTGACAGATTTTCTTCTATGCATAAAGCAATCCCCTTACTGATTTCTTATAATCAGGCCGTATTTTACATTGAATTTTAGAATTTATCATTTCAGCTTATACACACACTACTTTATTCCACCTCAGCATTGGATAAATATAAAAATGCTCCCCAAGGTTCTTTATATTGTTCTAATATTCCTGTAACTGTAATTTCTGAACCCTGTTCGGGAAGATCTTCAATGTTATCTTGTTTTTTCAGTATAAAATCTATTGGCAGTGAACAGCATTCCATTGCATCCGTCACAATAATTCCAAGATGCAGTTTATCAGGAATCGGATTGGAGTTTTTATCAAGCTCATAATAGAAGTCAAATGTTCCTCTCAGCTTAATAGTTTTTCCAAGATAATCTTCCGGAGACATATGGATTGCTAAGACCTCAGCATATGTCATTTGCTTATTAAATTCGGACATATCAATATCTATTGTTTGAACGAGATTTTCTTGTCCTTCATTCGATTTTCCGCTGGAGCAGCCTGTAAAACTTAAACAGATAAAAATTACCAGTACAAAAATACAGCTTTTCTTTAACATTTTTTAAGGACTCCTATCAAAGAAAATATCAGAAATGCAAAAATATCAATCCCTACTATCGTAGAGCCTACAGGAGTACCGAATAGAATAGCTACAATAATTCCCAAAAAAGCGCAGCTTACTGAAAGCAGAGCGGAACAAATTATCACAGCTCTATAACTTTTAAATACGCGCATAGCCGAAAGTGCCGGAAAAATAATCAGTGCCGAAATAAGAAGAGAGCCTACAAGCTTCATGGCAAGTACAATAATTACCGCTGTTACAACCGCAATCATCAGATTATAGGACTTTACATTTATTCCTGTTCCTATTGCAAAGGCTTCATCAAATGTGACAGCAAATATTTTATGATAAAACAGCACATAAATTGTAATAACCAACACAGATAATACCGTGCTTAGCAGTACATCCGTTTTAGTCAGGGTTAAAATTGAGGTGGAGCCAAACAGCGTTGTACAAACATCTCCCGAAACATTTGCCGACGCCGAAAATATGTTCATAAGAAGATATCCCATTGCAAGTGCACTGACAGAGAGCAGCGCTATTGACGCATCTCCCTTGAGCTTGCTGTTTTGGCCGCGGTTCAAAAGCAGCACTGCACACAGAACCGTAACCGGCAGAATAAGAAGCATGTCATTTGAAAAATGCAGCACAGCAGCAATGCACATTATTCCGAAGGCTACATGTGACAGTCCGTCGCCTATAAAGGAAAACCTTTTAAGAACCAGAGTTACGCCCAGCAAGGATGAGCACAGGGCAATCAGGGTTCCGACAATCAACGCCCTGTACACAAAAGAAAACTGAAAATACATTTGAAGCTTTGAAAAAATCTCCGTCATATTATAGCATCCTTTCCAAACCTGCAAAACGCATGTGCATTCGGGTTATGCAAATATTCTTCCTTTGTACCGAAAAAATAGGAATTTTCGCCTATATGCAAAATATGACTTGCGTATTTCAAGGCTGCATCAATATCATGGGAAATCATAATTATTGTAAGCCCGTCTTTATTCAGGCTTTTTATAAGCTCATACATTTCTGCGGTTACCCGAGGGTCAAGACCTGTAACCGGTTCATCCAAAACAAGAAGCTTATCGGCAGCGCACAATGCTCTTGACAGCAGAACTCTTTGCTGCTGCCCGCCGGACAATTCCAGAAAGCTTTTTTTCGCAAGCTGCCGTATGCTCATTTTTTCCATTGTATTACCAGCTTTTTGTTTTTCCTCTTTATTGTAAAAAGGGCGAATTCCCCTCTTATTCAGGCAGCCGGACAGCACTATTTCCTGTACCGTAGCCGGAAAATCCTTTTGTATATCGTTTTTCTGGGGCAGATAACCAATGTCTTTTACACTAAGGCCGGCACCTAATCTGATTTCCCCCGAAATGGGGGAAATCAGTGTAAGTATAGTCTTAATCAAGGTGCTTTTTCCGGAGCCGTTTTCGCCGATTATGTATAAATAGTCTCCGGGGTTTACCTGAAAGCTGAGATTTTCTATCAGCCTCCTGCCATCGTATCCCAGACTCAGATCATTACAGCTAAGCAGGGTCATAATTATTTCAGAGCCTCAGCCAGTATGTCAAGATTTGATTTCATTACATCATAATATGTGATGCCTGCAGCTATATCCTTGGATGTCACTGATTGCAGGGAATTGAGAACCAAAATCTGCATGTCCTTATCCTTTGTGTTTTCTATAACTGTTTCGGGAATTTTGTGGGAACGGTTTTCAATGGTTATGACGCTGTGAATATCCAATTCATCCAGCTTTTTGGCGAGAAATGCAACTGTTTCAAAGCTTGCCTCAGATTCGGCGGAGCAGCCGGTAAATGCCGCAAAATAGTTCAGGTTGTAGTCATCGGCCAAATAAAAGAAAGGAAATCTGTCTGCAAAAAGTACCGTTTTTAAACGGGACTCCTTAATTGTGCTGATGTATGCTTCATTTAATTCTTCCAATTTAGTGATATATGCCTGTGCATTATCTGAATAAAGTGATGAATTGTCAGGATCAAGCTTTATCACTTCGTCTGTAATGTATTTTACTGCCTGTACAGCGCGGGGAAGGCTAAGCCAGACATGCTCATCGTCATGTCCGTGCTTGTGGCTGTCACAGCTCTGCGCATCGTGGTCATGGTCGTGCTCGTCGTGGTCATGGTCGTG
>JAHHRQ010000053.1 GCA_020025715.1 Oscillospiraceae bacterium
CTGGAGACCTCATCCTTACCAAGGATGCGCTCTACCGACTGAGCTATAGCAGCAAAGCTTATGCCCCTTAAAGTAAGGGGCATAGTGTGGCGACCGAGAAGGGACTTGAACCCTCGACCTCCGGCGTGACAGGCCGGCGTTCTAACCAGCTGAACCACTCGGCCACAGCTCCGTTAATATAACATCCTTTTTCGGATTTGTCAACACTTTTTGAGAAAAAAATTTTCATTATTTTTCAGCGGTTTATGCCGTTCGCGCCGCAGCATACAATATATTGGGTAAATAACCGTTTTTATCTGTCAATTATCCGATATATTGTTTTAAAATTTTTTCGTTTTTTCTCAAAATTTTTGGCCTTTACTGCCTGATTTCTCCGTTTTTCTCCCGCTCCGCCGAAAAATTTTTCGGAATTTTTTATCGGAACACCTATTTTTTCGAAAAAATTCTAAAAAAACTCCCCCGAAACGGGGGAGTCTGCATCAATCTTTTTTCTTCTCTGCTTCTTCTTTTTCTATATGCTCGTTCAGTCTGCGGCACAGCTCGCGAATTTCGGTGCTTACAGGGTCGGAAACGTGAACCTGATCCACATCCCTTACATAGTTTACCTTCTCTCCCGCAATCTTTACAACCTTTGCGGGAATACCCACAGCTGTACTATCATCCGGCGTATCCTGCAAAACAACAGAGTTTGCAGCTATACGGCTGTTATTGCCCACATTTATGGGGCCTAAAACCTTGGCACCCGCTCCGATGAGCACATTATTTCCGATTGTCGGGTGGCGCTTTCCCACGTCCTTACCCGTACCGCCCAGAGTGACGCCGTGGTAAATAAGGCAGTCGTCACCGATTTCGGCGGTCTCGCCTATTACTATTCCCATGCCGTGGTCGATAACAAGGCGTCTGCCTATGGTTGCGCCGGGGTGTATCTCAATACCCGTCTTTTTCCGGCTGTGCTGGGAAATGGCGCGGGCAATGAAGCTGTGGCCGTGCTCATAAAACCAATGGGCTTTCCTGTGGCTGCGCACAGCCTTAACACCCGGATATAGCAGCAGTATCTCTACTGAGCTGCGGGCAGCCGGGTCTCTCGCTTTATAGGCATTTATAAGTTCTCTTAAATCTTTAAACATATTCCTGTCCCCTTCTTAAAAACTTTTGTTCCTGTTATTATATGTGCAAAAACAAAATGGGGACATCGGCAGCTGAACCGTGCTGCATATGGTAAATTTCTCATGGCAATACTCCATATGGCAGTTTTAATTCCTACTTACTTTATAGGAACAAAATTATACCTTATAATGCCTCTGCTGTCAAGCCGAATGGGAAGTTTATATTTTCCTTTCCCGCTCTATTCTTTAATCCTCCCCCTCTCTTGCAAATAGCCCACGGGAATGTTATACTTATTTAGTATATTGTATAGTCTCATTTTATGAAAATCAGAAGGCTTTCACCGGCCTTTTATTCCAAATATCCACTTATCCGTTTTAGGAGGAACAAGCTATGAAAGCAAGGCGTGTAGTGACCGCTGTAATTTCTATTATTTATGTAGTATTTCTGCTGCTGTGCAGCTATTCCGGACCTGTTGACTCCGGCCCCATATATGCCCCGCTCCACGGGCCGAGAGAAATAATCTTTTCTTCCGGTTCCTTCCCCGAAGACAGCACCGATCTGAGCCTTAAGGTTCAGCCTCAGGAGCTGGAGCTTCTGGACTATTTCAAGGATCTCAAATCCGTGGATTTTTCCGGCAGTACCTGCTACGGTGAAATCATAGAATGGGAACAGGCTCATCCCGATGTGAATGTTACATATACAATCACTTTCCCCTCCGGCGTTACAGTGGATAACCGCACTGAGGAGCTTAATCTCTCCGGCATGGACAGCTCCGCCGTGGAGGAAACCGCAAGGCTGCTGAAGTTTGCTCCCGCCATTAAGAGCATTGATCTGGGCGAAGCCGCCCCCGGCGCTTCCCTCAGCACAGAGGAAGTTTTCGCAATTCAGGATGCCGCACCCAACGCAAAGCTCAGCTATAAAATCGAGCTTATGGGCGAGTTTGTAAGTCTGGATACCGAAAGCGTCGATCTCACAAGCATCAGCAGCGAAAATGTTGAAGCCGTTTCCGGCGCCCTTAAATGCCTTACAAACCTTAAATCCGTTGCTCTCGGCAGTTCCGATACTACAAACTTAAGCGTTGACGAAATCGTGCAGCTTGAAAACGCCGCACCAAACGCCGTATTTGATTACAGCTTCACTCTCTACGATCAGGCTCTTAACACCTCCGACGAAACCGTAAGCTTCAGCCACATTCCCATGACCGACCGGGGCGCCGCCGTGCGTGAAATTCTGCCTATGATGAAGGACTGCAAGTATCTGGATATGGATTCCTGCGAGATCTCGAACGAGGATATGGCAGCTATAAGAGATGATTTCCCCAACATGAAGGTTGTATGGCGTGTAAACTTCGGTACAGCTTACAGCGTCAGAACCGATGTGGAAAGAATTCTGGCCTCCAAGCCCTCCAAGGGCGGCACTCTTAACGACAGTGAAGTGGATGTTCTCAAATACTGCACCGACGTTAAGTATATGGACTTAGGCCATAACGAAGCCATAACCAACCTTTCTTTCGTCAACAGTATGCCTAATCTTGAGGTTTTCGTCTGTGCCATGAACCCCATCTCAGACATTTCTCCCCTTGCAAACTGCCCCAAGCTTGAATATCTGGAGCTTAATACTACTCAGGTTTCAGACCTCACCCCCCTTTCAGGGCTTAAGGAACTGAGACACCTGAATATAGCAAACTGCGAAAATGTCACCGACATCTCTCCCCTCTACGGCCTTACAGAGCTTGAAAGACTGTGGATAGGCAGTATTGACCCTGTCCCCGCCGAGCAGATTGAAGAAATGCAGAAAAACGCTCCGAACTGCGATATAAATGCCGAAACCGTTGACCCCACCGGCGGTCAGTGGCGTCTCTGGGGTTACACCGAGCTGAGCCTTCAGCGCTACGCAGAAACCGGATGGCTTCAGGAGGTTCTCAGCCCCCGCTATATACTTTTAAAAGAGCAGTTCGGTTACACCGACGCTGACTTCTCCTTCTACTGGAACGATCCGCTGTATTAAGTCTCCCGCACTTCAATCATAAATTACAAATCAGGGGTAAGCATTATGAAAAAGAATTATAAAAAACTTGCAATCTCCGCCGCTCTGGCCCTCTCCTGCCTTCTGGCAGGCTGCGTGTCCAACGTTTCCTTTGAAAACGGTTCTTTTCCCGAAGAATCAACGGAAATCAAGGTAGCCCTTAAATCCGGCGAATGTGAAAAGCTCAGTAAGTTTGCGCTCCTTGAAAGCGCCGATCTCAGCCTGAGCGAAAATCCCGCCGAAATTCTTGCATGGGCCGGCGAGCACCCGGACGTTGCAGTTAAATACACCGTGGCTCTGCCCGACGGCACAGACGTTTATAACGATACCGAAAGCCTTGACCTGAGCAGCTTTAAGCCCGAGGACACCGATGCTCTCGCAGAGGCACTCAAGCTGCTGCCTGAATTAAAGGAAGTCTCTCTCGGCAAAAACTTCTCCCGCGAAAATGTGGAGAGCTTTGTAAATGCCGCCCCTCAGGTTGATTTTGACTTCCGGTTCACTCTTCTCGGCAAATCATATAATCTAGATGACAAATCTCTCAAATTTGAAAGTCTTAAGCATAGCTCCGTTTCCGAGCTTTCACAGTGGCTGCCCCTTATGAAAGAGCTGGAGAGTGTGGATCTGGGTGTTGAAAATGCCGACGATCCCCTCAGCATTGAGGATATTGAAGCTCTTGAAGACGCCGCTCCCGAGGCAAAATTTGAATACGTCTTTTCTCCCTTCGGCAGACCTGTTAATCTCAGCGACACCGTTTTAAATCTCAGCCACATCTCCATGGATGATGAGGGTGAAAAAGCCTTCAAGATTGCAAAGCTTATGCCTGAGCTTGAAACTCTGGACATGGATAACTGCGGCGTTCCCAATGAGAAAATGGCAGAAATCAGAGATGCCCTCCCCGATGTGAATGTAGTCTGGCGCATATGGTTCGGACCTACCAGCAAATACAGCGTCCGCACCGACGTTGAAAGAATTCTCGCCTCCAACCCCGGCATAGGCGGCGATATTACCGCTGAAAACACCGAAGCTTTAAAATACTGCACCAAGGTCAAATACCTTGACTTAGGCCATAACACCACCCTTGATACCATTGATTTTGTAAGATACATGCCCGATCTTGAAGCCGCAATTCTGGCAATGAACTGCTGGAGCGATCTGTCACCTATCGAAAACTGCACCAAGCTCAATTACCTTGAAATTCAGACCGGTGCCGTAAGCGACCTGCGGCCTCTGGCAAAGCTTAAAAACCTCCGTGACCTTAACATCTGCTATGACTTTGCCATTCACGACATCTCTCCCCTGTTTGAGCTGCCACAGTTAGACAGGCTTTGGATCGGCTGCCTCACCCCTGTACCTCAGGAGCAGATAGACCACCTGAAAGAGCTCTTCCCCAACTGCGAGATCGATACCGAAACCATAGACCCCACCGCCGGCACATGGCGTTATATGGGTACGGATGAATACGGCTACACTCTGGTAGCTCCCCGTTATGCTCTGCTTAGACAGCAGTTCTGCTACGATCAGGGAGAGCCTGCCTACTCATACAGCTGGAACGACCCCCTGTATTTCGGAAATCCCTATAAATAATTTGCAGAAAGGGAGTTTGAAATGACTTTCCGAAAGAAAATTCCGGTTCTGATTGTTACCGCGGCCTTGTGTACCTTTTCTCTCACCGGCTGCGGCGAAAGAATAAGTCTCGGAGACGACAGCTTCTTTTTAAATTCCAGAAGAATTTCCGCTGTAATTACCGCCGACGAAGCCGACAAGCTTGATGAATTTCCCAAGCTCAAACGGCTTGACCTCAGCGGCAGTAAATGCTATGAGGAAATTACCGAATTTCGTGAGGCTCACCCTGATATAAAGGTTTTATACACTGTGGAGCTGCCTGACGGCAGTATAGCAGAAAGCACGGTTACTTCCCTTACTCTTTCCGAAGAAACGGTAAAGGAGCCGGAAAAGGCCGCTGAGGCTATACAGTATCTGCCTGATTTAAAAGAGATTGAGCTTTCCTTTGATAATGATACCAATTTGAAGCTTATGTACTCCGTCAGCTCTCTTCGTCCGGATATAAGCTATAAATGCGATGTTTCCGTAAACGGAGAGCCTGTTTCCCGCTCTGAAACCTCTCTGGATATGACCGGAATGAGTAAAAAGGGCGCAGAACAGCTGCTGCATGTGCTGCCTGCTATGCCGGAGCTTAAAAAGGTGTATCTGGGAAGCGATGAAGAAACTCCGGCGCTCAGCTTTGATATGATTTACAAATATCAGACCGCCCGCCCGGATGTGGAATTCATTTACGACTTTGAATTCTGCGGCATGGAGTTTTCTTTGGATGATGAAAAAATGGATCTAAACCATATTCCCATGTCGGATGAGGGTGAGAGCGTGAGAAATGTTATCCGCTGTATGCCCAAGCTCCGCTTTCTGGATATGGATTCCTGCGGCGTTTCAAACGAAGCCATGGCCTCTATAAGGGATGATTTTCCCGACGTAAAGGTTGTATGGCGGGTATGGTTCGGAAATAATTACAGCGTCCGTACAGATGTTGAAAAAATTCTGGCCTCAAAGCCCTCTCTGGGCGGAAACCTGAACGGCTACAACTGCGAGGCACTGAAGTACTGCACAGATGTGAAGTTTCTGGATTTGGGGCATAACGAGATAATGCCCGACATTTCTTTTACCGCATATATGCCAAAGCTTGAAGTTGCAATTCTGGCAATGTCCATATACAGCGATATAACGCCCCTGCAAAACTGCACCGAGCTTGAATATCTGGAAATTCAGACCACAAATATAAGCGACCTGACTCCCCTTTCAGGACTTAAAAAGCTTAAGCATCTGAACATCGCAAACCTGCCCTATCTCACAGATATAAGCCCGCTTTACGAGCTGCCCCAGCTTGAGCGGCTGTGGATAGGCTGCATTGACCCTGTGCCTTATGAGCAGATTGAAAAAATGCAGTCCATTGCACCGGATTGTGTTATAAATACCACCACCTACGACCCCACCGAGGGCGGCTGGCGATATACCGGAGAGGGAGAATCCGGCCTTGCTCCCAGATATGAAAAGCTGATAGAACAGTTTGAGTATCCAAAAGGCAATGCCGCTTATTCATTCTTCTGGAATGACCCGTTGTATTGATAAAAAAAGTTCTGTTTATACTGCGGAATTTTTTTATAAAGTTTTTAATAAATGTACTTGCGTCTCAGCCCTCAGCAATATATAATTAACCAGTAAAAAATTAATGGAGGTTAATAACATGTCATATAATAGCCGCCCCAGTAATATGGAACGCATCACGACTCCAGAACTCGCTGAAAAATTCATAGCAGAACAGCTTGACGAACTCCGTGCACAGATCGGAGATAAAAAAGTCCTTCTCGCTCTTTCCGGCGGAGTTGACTCTTCCGTAGTCGCCGCCCTTTTAATAAAGGCCGTTGGCAAACAGCTCATATGTGTCCACGTAAACCATGGCCTTATGCGCAAGGGAGAAAGTGAACAGGTTATTGAGGTATTCCGCAACCAGATGGACGCAAACCTCATCTATGTAGATGCTACCGAGCGCTTCCTTACAAAGCTCGAAGGTGTAGCTGATCCCGAGTCCAAGCGTAAGATTATCGGCAGCGAGTTTATCGCCGTATTTGATGAAGAGAAGGCCAAGCAGTCTGACATCAAGTTCCTTGCTCAGGGCACTATTTATCCTGACATTCTCGAGAGTGCCGGCGTAAAGGCTCACCACAACGTAGGCGGTCTGCCTGAGGAGCTGGAGTTTGAGCTGGTTGAGCCCCTCAAGTTCCTGTATAAAGATGAAGTCCGCGTAGTCGGCCTTGCACTGGGTCTGCCCCACAGCATGGTCTTCCGTCAGCCCTTCCCCGGCCCCGGTCTTGGTGTCCGCTGCCTGGGTGCAATTACCCGCGACCGTCTGCACGCTCTGCGTGAGGCTGATGCAATTCTCCGTGAAGAGTTTGCAAACTGCGGTCTTGCCGAGAAGGTATGGCAGTACTTCATCGCCGTTCCCGACTTCAAGTCTGTAGGCGTTAAGGACGGCAAGCGCTACGAGGGTTGGCCCGCAGTAATCCGTGCTGTCAACACCACTGACGCCATGACCGCCACCATAGAGGAAATTCCCTACCCCGTTCTCCACAAAATTGTTGATCGCATTACCTCCGAGGTAGACGGCATCAACCGCGTTGTCTTTGACCTCACCCCCAAACCCATCGGAACTATTGAGTGGGAATGATGCGTTAAACCGCAGTTTTCCTTGATATTTCAACATTTTTTGTTCTAATTTCAAGGCATTGATAACAGAATGATAACACTTGCTTTTAAGTGCATTATTCTGTATGCTAAATGATTTACAAGTTAAGAATATTAAAAAACGGCCTTGCTATTTTACCGCAAGGCCGTTTTTTGTTTTATAAGCTTTAGCTTATCTGACTATTAAAATTGATAAATAGTTAAAATCTCTTATATGCTGCACTTAAACGCAAGTATAATTAATTAAAAATCAGTCTCCAATCTTTTTGAATTTTGGAGACTGATTTATTAGTACATGTAACATTTCTTATAGAGAATGAACTTATAAGACAATTTGTCCAAAAAATTTATAGCTCCATCAGTTTTTAAATATTATCCTTGCTTATCCCTTTAGTTTTAACAACATATTCTTAAAACTAAAGGTAAATTACATCTTTCACGATTAAACCTTATTTAATCTGAAGAAGTTCGTCCACGCTCTTTTTCTTAGGCAGATTCGGAATATTATCCGTATGTCCCACGGATATAAGAGCAGATATTGAATAATTTTCGGGGATATTCAACACTTCTCTGACCTTTTCTTCATCGTAGATACCCATGATAACTGTGGCCATGCCCAGTCCGTGTGCTGCAAGACAGAAAGTCTGTGATGCTACACCGGCATCAAATGACTGCCAGTGTGTACCTTTTGAAGTAAAAAAGGAACCGTCGTTATTGTAGCCTGAACGGCCGTTTTCAGTGGTAACAACCACAAGAACAGGCGCAGTTTTTACGTTTCTGACATTTCCAAGAAATCCCATCATGCAATTGTCGGCCACTTTTTCTTTAAGCTCTTTATCCATAACCGCAATATATCCAGCGGTTTGGGTGTTTTTCCAGCTCGGTGCATATGCAGCAAGCTCAACTATACTGCTGATTTCTTTTTCTGTAACTGGTTCATCTGTATAATTTCTTATAGCTCTTCTTGATTTAATGCATTCTTTAAAATCCATTACAAATTCTCCTGATCAAATTTTACTCGAAGCTTTTTATCGAAGGTATTATTGATTATTATCTCACCAATTGATACAAAAAGCAACTTCCGCTATTTCAAAGTAAAACTTCTGTCTGCTCTTTAAGAGTCTCTTCATTGTGTTTCAGATACGGCTCTTTTATCTTAAACCAGTATGCAGCTCCTATTGCCGCCCATACAACAAGTGCGATTACAGAAGGTGTGGTCAGATGGCCGGGTATGTTGGGGAGCACTAGTGCCAAAATAAAGCTTATGCAGAAAAGACTTCCCAGAAGGCTTAAAAATACCTGTTTTTTGTTTCTGTTTCTTCCGGCAACTTTTGCCGCCGCCAGAGTTGTATACAAAAACACTATGGATGTTCCGAATGCTGTCATATCGACTATCCATGACAGGACCTCGCGTCCGAACCATGGTGCGATGAGCGAAACTCCGGCTATGGCAAGAATTGCCTTGTCAGGTGTCTGATACTTGGGATGTAGTTTTCCAAATACGTCCGGCATTGCCTTTTCTCTGGCCATCGAATACATAAGTCTGCTGCATGACATATAGAATGCGTTCATTGTGGAAACAATTCCGCAGATCATTGCAATACTTATTACAATCAGTCCCACCGCACCGGTTGCATAGTAAATAGCTGCGCCTGTCGACCAGTAATAGCCTTTAGACAGCAATTCCTGCCAAGGTGAAGCAACTGCCGTGACAAATACCATGCAGATGTAGAGTAATGCTGCCGTCATCAATGAAGCAAACAGGACATACTTTGTCTTACTGTGAGGGAAATTATATTCTTCTGACATATGCGGCACACAGTCAAAGCCCATAAAGGCCCATGGTGCCACAGCAAAAACCGCAAAAGTGCCGCTGAACGAGTAACTGCCATCACTTTTTAAAGGAAACAGAGGTCTCAGATTTTCGAAATCCACGTCCGCTGTGAAAACACCGGCGGTAGCGGCAACGATTGCCAATATCAGACCCACAGAAACTCCGGTCTGGATCCAGCCTGCACATTTTACGCCCCGTATATTGAAAATGGCCAGCAGTATTATCGACATCATGGCCACCAGTACTTCCCCCAGATACACATCGAATCCGGCAATATTATATAAATATCCCACCTGTATGAGACCGGGAAAAAAGAATCTGAAAAGCATACCTATTGCTGTTCCGTTTATAGGAACAAGCAAACCGTAAGACAGCGTAAGTACCCAAGCTCCTGCAAACGCATGTCCTTTTCCGAACACTTTCTGTATATAAGTAAACTCACCGCCGGCCCCTGGATAGTGCATAACCAGATAACCATAGCTTGAGCTTATAACAACCATACATACAGCTCCAAGTATAAGAGCAATCGCAGTTCCGGCAGGACCGGCATTTGGCAAAAAATCTGTTCCTGGTAAAATGAAGCAGCCCCATCCGATCATAGCTCCCAGTGCGATACTGAAAACCGTAAAAAATCCCAGATATTTTTTCATATTGGGGTTCTCCTTATTCTTTTTGTTAAGAAAATATCAGGGCAGTATGATTTCTCACTGCCCTGAAAAATTTATCCTCTGGGATGTTTGGTCTCGATGTAGTTTGCAACAGCCTCAAGGTTATCACGGAAGCTGCCGTTGGGAACGAACTTCTTATTGAACAGTGCGCTGCCCATAGTAAACTTTGCAATGCCCATATCAAACATTTCGTCTATCTTTTCAAAGCTGTCAACGCTGCCTGCAACATAGATAGGAGTATCGGGCAGAGCCTCTCTCAGAGTGTGGAGCAGGTGGTATCCGTCCAGATAATAGCGGAATGCAGGAAGAGTAATGCCATCAACACCGATGTCGTTCACAAGGTGTAAAGCCTCGTTGCGGATTTCATCTTCGGTTCCAAGCAGAACGCCAGGCTGTCCATTATATACGCTGCCGGGCTGGCCAACTGCAGGGCAAAAGCGAATGCCCATTTCATGCATTGCCTTGAACAGCTGCTCATCGTACTTTGTGCCCATCATGCACTCAAAGCCTGCACGCTTTGCAGTAGTCTCGCCTATTACGTATGCATCTTTATGACGAGTGATGATTTCATAGAAGGTGTGCTTTCCGGCTTCCTTCATTGCAGAAATCAGATGGCATGTATCATATTCGCAGATGCCCACGTTTTTGAATCCCCAGTCATAAACGGGAAGATCCTTTGCACTCTCAAAGAGCTCATATGCGTCCCCGACAGTACGGTCATGGTGAGTAAGCATAACCATTAATTCAGTTCTGACTTTCATTATTATATCTCCTTTATGTTATTTATTGAGTTTTTTATAGTAATCAAAGAGAGGTTCATTAGTAAAGTACATCTCTCTATAGAGTCCGTACATTTCGTCATAAATCTTTTTGTTTTCAAGATTTGGCTCATATGTCACGCCGTATCTGACCAGCTTGTCTGCAGCTTCTTCAAAGTTTGCAAAGTTGCCCTGTGCTACGCCGGCCATCATACCTGCGCCAAGAGGAGTAGTATCAGATGTCACAAGAGTCTTGATGGGCTTACCGATAACATCGGACTTTATCTGCATCCAGACTGAAGAATTGATTCCGCCGCCGCCGGCGATAACTTCACCGCCGTCAAGACCCAGCTGACGGATACTTTCTATGTTATCGCGGAAGCTGTATGCAAGGCCTTCATAGACGGAACGGGTTATATCAGCCATAGTATGGCTCATTGTCATACCAAAGAAAATGCCTCTTGCGGAGTCATTGAAGACAGGAGCGCATGCACCGTTCAGGGCTGAGAAGAACAGCATACCATTGGAGCCAGGTACAGACTGTGCTGCCAGCTCATTCATTTCATCAAAGCTTGATCTTGCAACATTATCTTTGAACCATCTGACAGCAGCGCCTGAAATCATACCGCCCTGCTCTATCTGCCAGAGTTTAGGGTCCATGTGGAGGTGTGGACGGAGAATCTTGTTCGGGTCATATGCCACATGGTCGGCTGTGACAGCAATGATCTCTGCAGTACCCATAACGTTCAGAATATTTCCTGCCTTAACCAGACCTGCACCTACAGTGGAAGCAAACTGGTCGCCGGTACCAACAACAATTTTTGTATTGGAGGTCAGGCCGATGCTCATTGCAGCTTCTGAACGAAGATTGCCAACAACCTCATCTGCAGGGTGAACCGGGCACATTGTTTCGAGAGGAATGCCTGTAATTCTTGACATTTTGTCAGACCATTCTCTCTTTGCGATATCATAAAGTCCGGTGATTGATGCATGGGCATAGTCGCCTACACGCTCGCCGGTAAGATAGTGAACAAGGAATTCACCGGGCTCCATAAAGTATGCAGCTCTGCGGTAGATTTCGGGCTCATGCTCTCTGACCCACATAATTTTCATTGCACGTAGAGATGCAGAAACAGAAGAACCAATGAGCTTGAAAGATTCATCATCGGAGATTTCACTGCGAACTCTGTCGCACTGGTCTTCTGCACGCTTATCAAGCCAGAGTATGCACTTTCTCAGCGGATTTCCGTCTTTGTCAACAGGAACCATGCCTCCACACTGGCATGCAAACGCAAGCATTCCTATGTCTTCCTTTGCAACATTGTTCTCCGTAAGCAGCTTGCCGATGATGTTTCTTATAGCTTCAATCCATACATTAACATCCTGCTCTGCCCAACCTGGATGCGGGAAGTCGGGAAGGTACTGTGCGTTAGCTTCTGCTACTTTAGCTCCCTCTGGGTTAAAAAGCATACCTTTTGAGCTTTGTGTGCCTAAATCAAGACCTATAAAGTATTTCACATTAACACCCTTTCGTATATTTATATTATTTTTATTATAAATTTTACTATTTTCCCCAAACGATTATATTCTTGACAAAACGCCAGTAAAAGCGCTATTATATAATCACTAAACATTCTTTAAGTCAGGAGGATTGGAATAAATGCGCAGATCTGCAGATTATATAAGAGAACGCGAGAATGAGATTTTAGCAATGCTTAAGGTAGGAGAAACTATCTCAACGATGGAGCTTTGCGAAAAATTTTCAATTTCTCCGTCTTCAGCCCGTAACCAACTCAACAGTATGCAGCAGAGGGGTCTTCTGATACGTACTCACGGAGGAGCCAAAGCGCTGCCTTCCAATGAACCAGATGACCAGCTATGCTCTGCGGTAGAAACAACAGTTAATTCTTTTGAAATATCCTATTATAAAGAGAAAGAATCTGTAGCAGTTGCGGCATCCTCTCTTGTAAAAGAGGGCGACATTGTTGCAATCTGCGGTGGTACAACAACTTACCTTTTTGCCAAGGAACTGAGCAAAATGAAAAATATCACTGTTGTTACAAATTCCGTCTGGGTTGCAAGTGAGCTAATTTCCAACGAATCAATAGATGTCCGTATGTGCGGCGGTGTACTAAACCACTCCAAAGGCGCATTATCAGGCCCTGCAGCGGAGAGCTTTTTCCGTAATATCTACGCAGACAAAGCTTTTATCGGTGCTGACTCAGTATCTCTTGAATGGGGTGTTTCTTCTGCAAACACCAACATTTCACATCTCGAAAATCTAGTATCTGAACAGTGTGAAACCTGCTATGTACTGGTGGATCATACTAAATTTGACAGGCACATGAAGGTTGATAAAGTCCTGTC